>JANQLP010000161.1 GCA_028280515.1 Hyphomicrobiales bacterium | reverse complement strand
CATCGCACGTAAGCTCATCGTCATCCTCAACGCCATGCAACGCCAACAAGCCACATACGCTACGTGAAATCCATCAACACAGTTGCCGGGTCAAGCCCGGGACGCGATAAAGGTTGTTGGGGCGCGATAACTGCGACTACACCAGCGCCCGCATGGCCTCGTCGAGGCCTTCGAGCGTCAGCGGATACATGCGCCCTTCCATGATCTCGCGGATCATGCCGATGGAGCCGGTGTAGCGCCATTTGTCCTGGGGGATCGGGTTGAGCCAGACCGCCTTGGTGTAGAGCGCCAGCATGCGGCGCAGCCAGATCTCGCCCGGCTCCTCGTTCATGTGTTCGACGCTGCCGCCGGGCACGGCGATTTCGTAGGGGCTCATGGAGGCGTCGCCGACGAAGACCAGCTTGTAGTCGGCGGGATAGGTGTGCATGAGGTCGTAGGTCGGCGTGCGCTGGCGGTGGCGGCGTGCGTTCTCGCGCCACACGCTCTCATAAAGACAGTTGTGGAAGTAATAGTGCTCGAGGTGCTTGAACTCCGTGCGCGCGGCACTGAACAGCTCCTCGCAGGCGCGGATGTGCCAGTCCATCGACCCGCCGATGTCGAGCAGCAGCAGCACCTTCACGGCGTTATGGCGTTCGGGCACCATTTTTAGGTCCAGCCAGCCGCCGTTCTTGGCGGTCGAGCGGATGGTGTCGTCGATGTCCAGTTCGTCGGCCGCGCCTTCGCGCGCGAAACGGCGCAGGCGGCGTAGCGCCACCTTGATGTTGCGCGTGCCGATCTCCGATTCGCCGTCCAGGTCGCGGAACTCGCGCTTGTCCCACACCTTGACCGCGCTGAAGTTGCGGTTGCCGTCCTGGCCGATCCTGACACCTTCGGGATTGTAACCATAGGCGCCGAAGGGCGAGGTGCCGGCGGTGCCGATCCACTTGCTGCCGCCCTGGTGGCGCTTTTCCTGCTCCTCCAGGCGTTTCTTCAGCGTTTCCATCAGCTTCTCGAAACCGCCCATGGCCTCGATCGCGGCCTTCTCCTCATCGGTGAGGTTAAGTTCGGCGAGGCGCTTGATCCACTCCTCCGGGATGTCGGCGGTGCCGTCCTCGCCATCGGGCATCTCCAAGCCTTTGAAGACATGGCCGAACACCTGATCGAAGCGGTCGAGATACTTCTCGTCCTTCACCAAGGCCGTGCGCGAGAGGTAGTAGAAATCGTCGACCTTGTAGTTGGCGAGGCCGTAATCGGTCGCTTCCAGGAGATCCAGATACTCCCGGAGCGAAACCGGCACGCCGGCATCACGCAATTCGGTGAACAGCGTGACGAACATCGGGCCTATCCGCGTTCTCTGCGATTCAAGAACGCCAACCGTTCTAGCAGATGGACGTCTTGCTCAGACTTGAGCAGCGCGCCATAGAGTGGCGGGATGAGCGTGCCGGTGTCCTGGGCGCGCAGCGCGTCCGGCGGCAGGTCCTCGACCATCAGAAGCTTGAGCCAATCGAGCAGCTCCGACGTCGATGGTTTCTTTTTCAGGCCGGGCACCTCGCGCAATTCGAAGAAGACGTTGAGGGCCTCGCTGACCAGGCGCGGTTTGATCTGCGGGTGATGCACCTCGACGATCTGCGCCATGGTGTCGGCGTCGGGGAAGCGGATGTAATGGAAGAAACAGCGG
>JANQLP010000121.1 GCA_028280515.1 Hyphomicrobiales bacterium | reverse complement strand
TCGTTGTTCGGGCGCCGTTCCGACAACCATGTACGCCAAATGACTTAATTCATGAGAATTGGCCTAGGAGACTTATTGGATGATTGAAGGAAGCTGCTGTTGCGGAGCGGTCAAGTTCCAGCTCTCGTCCGCGCCCTCGATGATGGGTACGTGCCATTGTTCGCGGTGCCGCAAGGCGGGGGCCAGCACGATTGTCTTCGTCAAAAAGGAAGACCTGATCTGGGTTCAGGGCAAGGAACAGGTGGCGCTCTATAGGCCTGGTCCCCCTTACAAATATGGCAGATGTTTCTGTAAAGTCTGCGGCAGTTCCCTTGGCGAAATCCTCTCCGACGAGGATAGTTTTCCGATTGCCGCAAACGCGCTCGACACTGAAATCGGCCTCAGGAACCAGTTTCACGAGTTTGCCTCCGAGAGGCCTTCCTGGTCGGAAATCTGTGACGATGCTCCCCAGTCCGAAGGCCACCCTTCGTAGTCGCGAGAGCGCGGCCGATTTCTTACCGAAAGCGCATTGAAAACAGCGGCAGACACGTCAGGCGTTGCCGGCTGCCATGCCTCATCTACGGCGCAGGCAAGGGCCCGATAGCGCTGTCAGATGTTCAGGCACCTTTGGTTGGATCGCGCCCGTCTTTAACCGCCTTGAGACGGCAAATTGATATCTTCGGCCAAGTCGGTATCGTCATCGGCATGATTGTCCAGGCGAGAACGCGTCCGGTCACCAGCCTGAGGCTGCTCTGCGATGCCGCCGCGACGCACGGCATCGACGCGGCGGCCTGTCTTGAGGACACGGGCATCACGGTCGAAGACCTGGCGGACCCGGCGTCGCTGCACACCACCCAGCAGGAATTGCAGGCGATCGAGAACTATGTGCGGCTCGCGCCCGACAATGTCGGGCTGGGCTGGGGCGTGGGCCAGGCCATGCATGTCAACGCGTTCGGCGTCTGGGGGTTCGCCATCCTCACCAGCCCGACCCTGAGGTCGGCCATCCAAACTTCGCTGGACTACATCAAGCTGTCCTTCGTGATTGCGGACATGAGGCTGGCGGAAGACGGATCGAGGGGCGGGCTGGTCTTCGACATGGCCGGGCTTGCGCCGACCGTGCATCGGTTTCTTCTGGAACGGCATTCGGCCGTCGCCGTGAACTTTATCCGTGCGCTCGTCCAACGGCCGGAAGCCGCGGACTTTCGCATTGAGACACCGGAGGGCGACCAAGACTACGCCGCCCGGCTATCCGGCATCAGCGGCATCCCCGTCGTGACCGAGATGCAGGCACACGCGCTGACCTTTGGCGCCGAGTTGCTTGACCAGCCCTTGCCCAAATCCGATCCGATCTCCCTGAGGTTTTGTCTTGAGCAGTGCAAGGCCCTGGCCGAGCAGAACGACAACGCCCTGCCGCCCTGGTCGCAGAAGGTGCGCGACGCGATCATCGACGACATCGGGTCGGACCAGAAGATCGAGGATATCTCGGAGAAACTGGCCGTCACGGAGCGGACCCTGCGGCGGCGGCTGACAGAGGAAGGAACCTCGTTTCGCGAACTCTACACCGATATCCGCATGACCCTGGCGCACGAGTTGCTGGAAACGGCAGGGCTGAATGTTGAGACCGTCGCATGGCGCGTCGGGTACGCCGAGCCCGCGAGCTTTGCGCGGGCGTTCGCCAAGAAGTTCGGGACGACCCCAGGCGACGTTCGCCGGTCGAATTCGCGCCAGGTCGCTTGACTGAAGGGGGGCGTTCTGAACGTCAGGACATGGCGCCCTGATGGGCCTCCAGCCACCTGTCTTCTTCGCCCGGTTCCGGCAGAACGTCGCCGCCCTCCATTACCCAGCTCGCCGGCACATCGGTCGTATCCACGACAATCTCGCTCAACGGGACGCCGGCGCGCTGATGAAGGGAGGCCTTGATGCGGTCGACGAGTGCCTGTTTTTGCTCGACGGTTCGGCCGCCGCGCAGGCTTGCGAACAGGAAAACGCTCTTTCCGTTGATCGGCAGTTGCGGGGCGTCTTCGAAGAAGAACGCGTGCACGAAACTGCGTGGCGCACCGGTGATCTCGCAATGAATGTCGGTGATGTCCGCCGCGATTTTGGGCTTAGCCGTTTCCGGGATCGTACCGCTGACGGCGTTGCACATGTAAAGAGGCATCGGGTGTTCCCCGCTTAACGTGGGTTTCGGATCGAGGTCACGACCTCATGGGCCGACCGTCCGGTCTTGCGCATGCAGATCTCCGCCAGTTGCCTCAGCAACGACGCGCGCTCTTTGTCCGCCAAATCTCGGTTGGCGTGCAGGGACGCGATGACGGTGGTTGACGGCCGGGCGGCGGTGAAGCCGCTGCCGGTCGGAACCACGATCCAGTCGATATCGGCGGGGGCGTCGAACGCGCGCCGCGTGAAGCTACCGATCTCGGACTTCAGGGCCCGCTCGGCTGCCTTCGAAACCTGCCCCTCCTGGACAATGCACATGACGGGTATCATGGCTTCTGCTCCTTGAAAAACCGCCGGTTCAAGCAAACGAGATCGCGCGATTGCCGGTGGCGACCGATTGCAAGATCTGCGTCATTTGGGCTTTGCGCATCACCCGTGGCACGGCGTAGGAGGAACGCGCCTCCGCCAGGGCGTCGCGCGCGATCGTATCGAAATCCCTGTTCTGGAGATCCGTCAGGTTGACCGGGATGCCGACCGTCTCGGCCAAGGCGTCGACCCGGGCGATGAACCGGTCCGCCAACGCGTCGACGTCGGTAACCGTGCGGTCCTGGCTCAGCATGGTCTCCAGCTTGGCGAAGCGGCCCTTGCAAGCCGGCCTGTTGAACCGAAGGACGCGCGGCAGCAGGATCGCGTTGGCCAGACCGTGCGGCGTGTTGTAATGCGCGCTGATCTGGTGGGAGATGGCATGGACATAGCCGAGGCTCGCCTTGGTAAAGGCATAGCCGGCCAGGAACGAGCCCAGGGCGACCATCTCACGCGCGCGTTCATCGGCGCCGTTTTCGTAAGCGGTCGGCAGGAAGTCGACCAGCAGCTTGATCGCCATCGCGGCGTCGCGGTCGGTGTCGGCAAACCGGTTGCGCGACGTGTAGGCCTCGATCGCATGGGTCAGCGCATCCATGCCGGTGGCCGCCGTCATGGGCGCCGGCAGGGATTTCAACAGGCCGGTGTCGAAGGCCGCCGCGATCGGGATGTATTTGGGGTCGACGAAGAACTTCTTCTTGTGGGTCTCGGTGTCCGAGATCACCGCGGCGTTGGT
>JANQLP010000092.1 GCA_028280515.1 Hyphomicrobiales bacterium | reverse complement strand
TGGTCGAGGCTTTGGTCGGCACTCGGAACCAGGCGCAAATAGTCGAGAACCGTGCGTAACTTCCTGCCCTCGATCAGCAGGCGGGTGGAGTCGTGCTTGGGATCACAGCCGATCTGCAGGACCGAACGCCCCTGCCGGGCGACGGCCGCCGAAAGATTGGCGCTGACCGTCGATTTGCCGATGCCGCCTTTGCCGTATACGGCGATCTGCAGCGATCCCGGCAGCGAAAGGTCAGATGGCGCGGTCTCGGACATCGAAACTGGACCTTTCTGACGGACCGATTCTGCGTCAGGATCAAGCATAGAGATCTCGACGCGTCGGCGGCAGACCGGACGCACCCCGTGCCTTCTTTGTCGCAACTGTTTGAAAGATGCCCACCGTGCCTCGCTCGAAGGCGAGCGCGCAAGCCGCGAGATACATCAGCCAAATCTTGGTCTTTGCCGTTCCGACTTCACGATAAGCAGCTTCCCGATTTGCATACAGCCGTTCCGTCCACAGCCGGCAGGTGCGTCCATAGTGTTCGCGCCATCCTTCGGTGTCGTGGATTTCAAAGCCATTGCGCTCCATCGCATCTAGGGTCCCGCCGATATGGTCGAGCTCGCCTCCAGGGAAAATGTACTTCACCAGCGTGCGGAATTCCGGATTCGCCCTGCGGAACTTCCTCTCGGTGGCCTTCATCGGTCGCGCGATGGCATGGTGCAGATAAATGCCGCGGGGCTTTAGCAGTGACCCGATATGTCGGAAGTAGTCGTTGCGGTTGTCGAGCCCGACATGCTCGTACATCCCGATCGACGCCACCTTGTCGAATTCCATGCCCGACAGATCTCGGAAATCCCGTAATTCGATGAGGACGCTGTCCTGCAGGCCGAGTCGTGTCACCTTCTCCCTCGCGAAGTCGTATTGCGCCTGGGATAGTGTGACGCCATGGGCTGTTACGCCGTAGTGCTGGACCGCGTGGCATACAAATCCGGCCCAACCACATCCTATGTCCAGCAACCTCTCGCCCGGGCGCAGGCGCAGCTTGCGGCAGGACATGTCGAGCTTTGCCTTTTGTCCCGCAGCGATGTCCGCTTCGGAGTCTGGAAAGTAAGCACAGGAGTAGACCAGCTCCGGGTCGAGGAAGAGCGCGTAGAAAGCGTTCGAGACGTCATAGTGAAACTGCACCTGCGCTTTGTCGTCTCGCCCTCGCCCAAACTTCGCGGCCTTCACCCCGGCATAGGCATGTGCTTCGCGTCCTCCGCCGGACCCGAAGAAGAAGGGCAGGAAGGTGCGAAACGCGAGTCCTTTGTCGAGCCGCTTCGCCAATGCGCGCGTAGAGCCCGAGCCGGCCCGCGCTGCAAGGTCGAGCAACGTTCCCCCTTCGAGATCGACCGCGCCGTCGGCGATCAGTTCCACCAAGGTGGGCAAGCGCGGCCGGCGAACCAGTCGCGTCAACGCCGCCGGCGTCGCGATAGACAGAACGAGACTGCTATTCGCCTCCGGAGATAGCGGTAGCTGCGTCCCTTCCCAAAGCCTTACGGAGAGGTCAACAGGCGCAACGTCAGCCACGTGTTCCGCAAAGCGGCGTAGCGCGGCAACACGGCGATCACCTTTGCTCATGCCAATTTCCTGATGTCGAGCCTTGCAGCTTGTGAGCGCGCCTTTAGCGGAAGGCCGGTCTGAGTCTGTTAGCTGACCTGAGACTGACAGGGTCCCGAGGTCCCCTTCGTGCCGCAAGCGGTCGTGTGACACCCGGCTCAGAGAACGTTCGCCATGGGTCCCCAAGCCATCGGCCAGACTGCTCCCGGTCGGACTACGTCGCTTTCCGGTGTTGCGCCTCAACCGGATCTTCAGAGACCGCGCCCTTGTCGAAGACGCTGCGCCACGCTTCGATCAGCGATTGCTCCGACGCCGTTTGTGCCTTGTGTGCAAGCTGGCGCAGTTCGATGCGAACCGCCGCGCGCTCGAACCGGCCGGCCGGTTCCTCAAAGGCTGAGGGGTTCTCGCGCGCAGCAATAGCGTCTCGCACGCGCTTCTTGGTCGCAACGAGCGCAGACACCCCCCAAGCCTCCAAGACCTGCTCGAATGCCTGATACGACGAAGGGTCGAAGGGCTTGTCGCGCCCCATCGCGGTCGAGGCAGGATTCGCCGGATAGGCCCAGGCGCATGGCACGAGCCCCTCAGGTATGGGGACATTCGCCGAATGCGTGCGACCCGAGGCAAGCAGGTCCGGCAACACATGGGTATGGGGACCGGCGGGCGAAACACCGCCCGTGGTCGGCCCGCCGATCGGTTGGTACACCTCGACCCGGCCCAAGCGTGTCAGAGCCACGCGATTGGGGTGCGCCTCGAGAATGGCCTTCATGGCGGCACATGCCGGGTTGAAAACCGACTGTCCTTGTGCCGCGCGTAGGACACCGATCAACTCCGGGTCGGCCGTGCGAACGCAAAACTCGACTTGACGGCAGGCGGCCCCCAAAACGCTCAGGCCCATATCGAAGAGGATCGCATCGCGGTCCTCCTCACGCACCGCCGCCTTGTCTGGACCGACCTCAGTGATGACCCGCCGGCCAGCCATGGCGGCTCTGTCTTCGCTCAGACAAAGCGCGATGCCATAGCCCCAACGCCGCGGATTAGCGCTCAGCGTCTCGTGAGCGACCGGCACGACGTCGTCCGGCAGGTTGAGTCGGATGGCGCCGCGCGACGTGGCGCACTGAAGGCCGTCCGACGCCTCGCTCAGCAGCGGTTCCTCCGCATCGCGATGGAACTCCGCGATCGCACCGAATGTGCCCATGCTCCAACCGGTGCCGGCATCCTGCAAATGGTTGTCCAGAGATGTCCTGACATCCATTTCTTCACCCCCTCTTCATCTCTGCACACCCACCTTCAGCGCACACTGGGTCATCACGGCGGCCTTCAAGGCTCGCGAGTGGAACCACGAATGGGATGCCTTCGATGTCGCCGAGATATGCCGACATGTCATAAACGTCTTCCAGGACCTGTGACGAAAGGACTTGGGTTGCCGGACCTTCGACGTGAATCCGGCCCGCTTTCATGATGACCAGCCGGTCGGAGAAGCGAGCGGCAAGGGACAGGTCGTGTAGCACGACGACAACGCTTCGCCCGGCATCCGCCAGCCGGCGCAGGTGCGCGAACAGCTCAAGCTGATGAACCGCGTCAAGACCGGCAGCCGGCTCATCCGCCAGGAGTATCAGAGGCTCCTGCGCCAAGGCTCGGGCGATCAGGACCCTTGCGCGTTCGCCGCCGGACAGTTCGGTAACCGGGCGATTGAAGAATTGAAGAACATTCATTGTCCGGAGCGCGGCGGCGACGGCCCGATGGTCGGTATCGGACAGCGGCCTCCCCACGCGGCGATGAGGCAGCCTTCCCAGCATCGCAACGTCCATGACGCTGATGGCCCAGTGGATCGATTGGTCCTGCGGGAGATAAGCGAGCTTGGTTGCTAGGATGCGACGCGGCAGGCGCCGCAAATCCCGGCCTTCCAGCAAGATGGATCCCTCGCCCGGCTGCAACAGATTGGCGAGGACGCGCAACAAGGTGCTCTTTCCGGCTCCGTTGGGCCCAACGATGGCGATCAGTTCGCCCGCTGATGCCGCGAAATCGATATCGTGCAGAACCGGCCTCTCCTGCAAGGTCACGCCGATCCCCCTGGCCGTCATCAGGTCGGTCATCAGATCAGCCTTCGGCGTGTCTTGAGCACCAGATGGAAGAACAGAGGCGCGCCGATCAGGGCCGTCAACACGCCAAGCTTGAGTTCCGTACCAGGGGTCAGCACCCTGACGGCGACATCGGCGAACAGGACAAGCGCCGCACCCCCCAGCATGCTCGCCACTAAAAGGTGGCTCGGCCGTTGGCCGACCAGCGGTCGCAAGATATGGGGCACGACCAACCCGACGAACCCGATCGAGCCGGCAACCGACGTGGACGCGCCGACCGACAGCGCAACGCCGACAATGAGCAGTGTCCGAGCCAGTCCGAGATTGACGCCGAGATTGGCGGCGCCGTCCTCGCCCAAAGACAGCGCATCGAGCGACCGGCCAAGAGCCAACATCATGACCAGCCCCGGAAGGATCAGTGGCGCCGCGAGCTGGACATGGACGAAGCTGCGATCAGCCAGGGACCCGAGCATCCAGAAGACGATCTCCAGGGCCGCGAACGGATTGGGCGACAAGTTGAGTGCAAGCGACATCAGTGCACCTGCAAATGAGGTCACGGCGACGCCGGCCAGTATCAGCGTCAAGGGGCCTCCATGAAGACCGGCCAGGCTCTGAACGATCAGCACGGCGCAAAGCGCTCCGGCCAAACCACTCAACGGCAGGGCCAGCGCGAACGCCGACGTCAAGCCGCTGTTGATCGCGATGACGCCGCCAAGTGCGGCGCCCGCCGAAACGCCGATCAGGCCAGGTTCGGCCAGAGGGTTGCGCAGATAGCCCTGCAGCGCTGCGCCCGCGAGCCCCAGCGTGGCGCCGATCAGCAGCCCAAGCACTGCGCGCGGCAGGCGGATCTCGCGGACGATCAGAACGGCCGACTGGACCTCCGCGTCGGTGCCCAGAAACAGGGCCTGCAGCACGGTTCCAACCCCGATCCTCGCAGGCCCGAAACTCAGGGAAGCGGCGAACGCGATCGCAACAAGCAGGCTAAGACCAATCAGCAAACGGGCGTATGTCACACGCGTCCGCGCCGGATTGTTGGTTGCAAGCGCCGCATCGGTCATGGCTGCTGAGACTTTTTGAGGAGCTTTCAGCGCGCTTCGCTCAGACGTTCGATAGCGTCCAGTGTGTGCGGTGTGCCGCAAATCCACAGTCTATCGGGAATGCTCAGATGCGGCACCGCCTCCAGGAATACCTTGAGTGCCGGGTGCCGCAAGTTGTCGGCCGTCACGGTGTTGTATTGCGCGCGCGTCCGACCGAGCACGACCAGGTCGGGTTTTTGCGCGATCAGCGCCTCGAGGGACAGCCGGCCTGTGCCGCGTGTCCCGGTGTCGGCAGTCAGATTGTCAAAGCCTGCCGCGCGTATGACGTCGTCTGCCAGTGTGTTGCGGCCGGATGTGTAGTTGTTCGCATAATAGGTGACGGTCGTGACTTTAGGATCGGATGGCGGGCGCGCGAGACGCTTCAGGCGTTCATCGAAGGCGTCGATGAGCGCGGCGCCTTTCTCTTCCTCCCCGACCGCAGCGGCGATCAGCCTCACATTCTTGCGGATATCGTCGAGGCTGTAGGCCGGAGGCACCACCAGGACATTGTGGCCCAAGCGTTTCAGCAGCGCGACCGTCGGGCGTGTCGTAAATGTGCCGGCCAGCACGAGATCCGACTTCAATGTCAGAATTTCTTCGGCGAACCCATAGGCGAGCGGGAGCTCTCGTGCCTGCTGCGCCATGACGGAGGTATCTTCGTTCCGGCTCAAATGGCTGACCGCGGCGATACGATCCGGATCGACCAGCATCATCAGGAGCTGGTCGGTGCACAGGTTCAGCGACACAATGCGCTTTGGTTTTTCGCTAGCAGGCTGCGCCGCAGAGAGTGAAAGGGGGATGCATGCCGCCAGAACGCTCACCGCGAGAGCCGGTCTGGAGAGGCGGCGAGGCAGTCGGAGCGGCATGGCATCCCCCGATTGACTATTGTGCTGCGAGCCGCAAGCGCAGGCCGGAATAGGCGGCAAAGCCCGGGCTTTCGTATTGGAACACCTCCTGGTAGTCCTCGTCGAACGCGTTTTCGATGCGGCCATACCACTGCAGGTTTTCGGTCAAGCGATACGAGCCGGAAATTCGCACCAGCGTGTAGCTGTCGAGCGTAATCCTGTTGTCGTCTGCCGCCGTCGGGGTGAAGTCAGTGTCCTCCATCTCACCGTTATAGGTAATGCCGAGTCCGAGCTGGGCGCGATCGTCGAAAAACGTGTAATTGGCCTCCAGGCTCGCCATATGCTCCGGCCGCCGGACCTCACGTTGTTCCAGCCCGTCACGAGTCTGTTTGGAGTCCGTGTAGGTGTACGATCCGACGAAATAAAGGGAATCGGTCGGTTGCGCGCGGAGCGAGACTTCCACGCCCTGTCGCTCGCTCGGCTCGTCGAGGTTTTCGACGCCGAATATCAAACCGGACGGGCCAAACGCGAACGTGGTGACGATCTCGTCCTCAAGATCGGCCTCGAAATAGGTCACGTCTACGACCAGCCGGTCATTGAAGAACTTCTGCTCCACGCCAACATCCCAACCTACCGACGTTTCCGGCACGAGATTCGGGTTGCCGACAAATCTGTCCGGGTTGAAGCCGAACTGTTCAGTAAAGGTCGGGTTCGTCACGCCCTTGCCGAGCGAACCGTGAAACCGTGTACCGGTCTGGTCCAGGACATAGGCCGCCGTCAAACGATAGGTCTCCGCATCGTCGAAGGTATCATTGTCGTCCCACCGATATGAGCCAGTCAGAAACAGACTGTCCCACAGTCCGAGCCGGTACTCGACCACGCTGCCGAGGAGTGAACGCCTAAACGTCTGCGCCCGGGTCGGCGTCAGATTGGGGCCGGTGTTGCGGTAGCTTTCGTTTTCTCTCTCAACGAGCCCGATCAGCGTATGCTGCGCGTTGGCGAACCCGGGCGTCTCGAACTCCATCTTGGACCAGTAGCCATAGCGACGCCGCGCGCCCTTGTTGCCGCTGCTACGCACCTGGTCGGTGAACCGGTCCGCTTCGGTATCGCCAGTGTTGAAGAACACCCTCTGCTCCCAGTGTTCGTCGAACAGATTGAGCGTCCCCTGCACTCGTCCGAATGTCTCTTCGCGCTCCTCTCCGCGGTCGGCATCTACCACGAAGCCAAAATCGTCGAAATCATCATAATTGAAATCGCGGTTGGTGCGCCGGAGCACACCCTCGATGTTGAAGAATGGCGTGATGTCCATGTCGCCTTTCACAGACATGGTCAGGTTTTCGTCGCCGTCCTTCTCGTTGCCGAACTGGGAGATATTGATGCCATCGGTTTGCAACCTGGTCGCGTTCACTGCCAAGCGGGCACTCTCATTCCCGGCGTAAACCCCACCGGAGGTTTGCAGCGTGCCGAATGACCCACCTTCGGCAGAAGCAACGCCACGCAGTCCCGGCTCGCCCTTGCGCGTGACGATGTTGATGACACCGGCAAGCGCGTTGGAGCCCCAAGATGCGCTTTGCGGACCGCGCAGGACCTCGATGCGTTCGATGTTCTCAACCAGCAGGTTGGAGAAGTCGAACCCGTTACCGCTGGGGTTGTTCACCTCGATGCCATCGATGACGACGAGAGTCTGGTTGGCTTCCGCACCCCTGGTGCGAACCACCGTGAGGCTGCCGAAAGAGCCGTTGCGGCTGACCGCGAGGCTGGGGACCGTGCGCAGCGCATCCTGGATGTAGACCGCGCCGGATTCCTGAAGCTGTTGGCGCGTGATGACGGTGCTGGCGCTGCCCAGTTTCTCCTGATCGATGCCGAACCGGTCGGCGGTAATAACAATCTCCCTCAGAGGGACAGCAGCCTCCTGCGCGCGCGTGCCGTCAACCGGCCAGACGGAAGTGGTGGCGAACGCGGCAAGCAGCGGCAG
>JANQLP010000085.1 GCA_028280515.1 Hyphomicrobiales bacterium | reverse complement strand
TGACGACGTTCGCGATTGTTGCGGGTGCCGTCGGCGCCGACTTGTCGAACCGGTTCCTGCTGATTCTCGGCGTCGCCAACCTGCTGGCGGACGGCTTTTCGATGGCGGCCGCGAACTATTCCGGCACCAAGGCGGAGCTCGAGGAGTACAGCCTCGTGCGCGAAATGGAGGAGCGGCATATCGAGACCGAGCCCGAAGGAGAGCGTGAGGAAATCCGCCAGATTTTCATGGCCAAGGGCTTCAAGGGAAAAACGCTCAACGACGCCGTCGATGTCATCACCGCCGAGAAAGAACGCTGGATCGACATGATGATGACCGAAGAACACGGCCTTCCACGCGTGACCCGTTCACCGGTAACTGCGGGCCTGGTGACTTTTCTCGCATTCGTGGCTTGCGGTTTTCTGCCCGTGGCCCCATTTGCGCTGGGAGTGTCCGCCAGCATCCTCGTCTCTGTGGCTATGGCGGCGTTCACCTTTTTCCTAATCGGTTCCTTGCGGAGCCGTTGGTCTCCAGTACATTGGTTGCGGGCGGGGACGGAAACCCTTGTAATCGGGCTTGTTTCTGCCGGTGTCGCGTATCTTGTTGGTGATTTTCTCAAACAAATCGTGTGACGGGGACCGGTTCATCCGTTTGGTCCTCCTCGCCACATCACGGTGACGCCATGGATCTTGTACATCCGAGTTTTTCGGTTGGGGCAGAGGAGGAATACCTTCTCGTCGATCTCAAAACGCTGGATCTGGTCAGCGAACCCCCGGCCGACCTCATGACAAAGTGTGAAGCGGCACTTGCCGAGGGTCAGGTCAGCCCGGAGCTCCTGCAGTCGCAAATCGAAGTCGGCACAACCGTGTGCAAATCGGTGTCGGAGGTGCGCGCGGAGCTGCGCCACTTGCGCCAGACGGTCGCGGATGTCGCGCGCGAATTCGGCCTCGCGCCGATGGCCGCCTCCACGCACCCTTTCGCCAAATGGTCAGAACAACACCATACGAACCGGGAGCGATACAATGTGATCGCACAGGACCTTCAGGTCGTCGGCCGCCGCCTGGTCATTTGCGGAATGCACGTGCATGTCGGCATCGAGGATGACGATCTGCGGATCGATATCCTGAACCAGGCCGCCTATTTCCTGCCGCACCTGCTGGCGCTTTCAACCTCATCCCCGTTCTGGCAGGGAGACCAGACCGGTCTTCGCTCATACCGCCTGTCCGTGTTCGACGAATTGCCGCGCACCGGCCTGCCTCCCCAGTTCTCCAGTTTCAGCGAGTTCGAACGCACCGTCTCGACCCTCGTCAAAGCGGGGCTCATCGAGGACGCAACGAAACTCTGGTGGGATCTGCGCCCGAGCGCGCGCTTCCCGACCCTCGAGATGCGCATAACGGACGTATGTCCGTTGCTGGACGACGCGATTTGCGTCGTGGCGCTGTTTCGGTGCATTTGCCGCCTTCTCTACCGGCTCCGGCGCCGCAACCAGCGCTGGCGCTATTACGCACCGTTCCTCGTCAACGAAAACCGATGGCGGGCCCAGCGCTACGGAACGACGGAGGGGCTTGTCGACTTCGGGCGCGGCGAGCTCATCCCGAGTGCCGATTTGCTATCGGAGCTTCTTGAACTGATCTCCGAAGATGCGGAGGCGCTCGGGTGCATGGCGGAAACCAATCACGCCAAGACCATCATCGCGCGCGGCACAAGCGCCGAGCGGCAGGTCAAATGCTACGACGATGCCAAGGCGGGAGGCATGAGCGAGGAAGACGCGCTTAAGGCCGTGGTGAAGCAGTTGCTCGAAGAAACACTCGCGGACGCGTAGAGCCTTTGTATTAAGGGATATTAAGGGGACAGTTTACTTAATTCGCAGTCCAATTGGTGCAGTTGTTCACGACGTAGACTGAATTAAGTAAACTGTCCCCTTAATAACCAGCTAGAGCTGGATGTTCATTCCGCCATCGACCGTGAGCCCCTCACCGGTGATGAAGGACGCATCGTCGCTGGCGAGGAACAGGGCCGCCTTGGCGATATCCCGCGTTTCGGCAAACCGCTTCAGCGGCGTGCGATCAATCAGCCCCTTGCGTACCGCATCGTTACGCAGGATGCGTTCCGTCATCCCCGTCGCCGCGTACCCCGGGCAAAGGTAATTCACGCGCACGTCGAACGCCGCATATTCCACTGCAATGCTCCGGGACAGCCCGGCGATGGCGGCCTTGGTCATGGAGTATGCCGACAGCTGGCGCACATGCACCCGTTCCATAATCGATGAAATGTTGATGATCGAGGCGCCCTTGGCGGCGGTCAGGAGCTTCAATGCGTCGCGCGAAAGCCGCATCGCCGCCGTCAAATTGACGTCGAGGATTTCGGCCCACTGCTCGTCGGTGATGTGGCGGAAGTCCTCGCGCTGGGTGATGCCTGCATTGTTGACGAGAACATGCAGTTGCCCATGCTGTTGCGCGATTGCGTCGAGCGCTCCGGCGATATCCTCTTTCCGGCTGACATCGAGATGTATGGCCGTCCCCGCCCCGCCGGCCGCCGTGATCAGATCGACGGTCTCCTTGTTGCGTTCATCGTCAATGTCGCCGGCGAATATCTGTGCGCCTTCCCGCGCGAACTCCTCTGCGATAGCGCGGCCGAAGCCCCCTCCGGCGCCGGTGATCAGCGCAACCTTGTTTTCCAGCCGGCCCATTTGATCCGTACCCAAACCTTTTTCTTCTTATGGTCTCTTGAACAGCCGGGCACAACTATTCAGCAGCAGCCGGCACCCACTTTTCGCGCATTGTCACCAGTTCTTCGCCTGCGCTCGGATGCAGCGCCATGGTGGCGTCGAAATCGGCCTTGGTTGCTCCCATGTGAAGGGCGATCGCCGCCGCCTGAACGATTTCCGCCGAGTCCGCTCCCAGGATATGGCAGCCGACGATCCGGTCGCTCTCGCCATCGACGATCAGCTTGACCATCATCTTTTCATCACGCCCCGAGAGCGTGTGCTTCAGAGGCCGGAACCGGCTTTTGTAGATATCGATCTGCTTGAATGCCTTGCGGGCGTCCGCCTCGGTCAGACCGACCGTCCCGATTTCCGGGTCGGTGAACACAGCCGTGGGTATGCAGGAATAGTCCACCTTTGTGGGGGTGCCGTTGAAGACGGTCTCGGCGAATGCCGCGCCCTCGCGAATGGCGACCGGTGTCAGTTGCACGTCGTGGGTTACGTCCCCGACCGCATAGATGTTCTCAACCGAGCTGCGGTTGAATTCATCGACAATCACCTCTCCGGTCGAACCCATTTTGACGTCTGCATTCTCAAGGCCGAGGCCTTGCGTGTTCGGCACGCGGCCCGTCGCGTACATGACGAGATCGGCTTCGACCGTGTCGCCGGATGACAGCGACGCGTTGTACGCGCCGTCTGTGCTGGTGATCTCAGTTACATCGGTCCTCAGGCTGATGTCGATGCCGCGCGCACGCATGGCTTCGGCCAAGCCGTCCCGCAGGTCGTCGTCGAACCCGCGCAACACCTGAGGACCGCGATAGATCACATGAACATCGGCACCAAGTCCATTGAAAATGCATGCAAATTCAAGCGCGATGTACCCGGCCCCAACAATAACGATCCGTTTCGGCAGGGTCTCCAGATGGAACGCCTCGTTCGACGTGATGATGTGCTCCGCCCCCGGAATTTCGGGAACGAATGGCCGCCCGCCGGTCGCCACGAGGATATAGCGCGCAGTCAGCGTCCGCCCCGAGCCGGCAAGTCTGATCGTATGCGCGTCGACAAGCTCGGCGCGCTCGTGAAGCGTCTCGACACCCGCTTTCTCCAGGTTCTGCGCATAAAGCCCTTCGAGACGTTTGATTTCCTTGTCCTTGTTGGCCACCAGCGTCGGCCAGTCGAACGTCAGACCTTCCACGTTCCAGCCGAACCCGGCGGCATCTTCAATGTCACCACTCACGTGCGAGGCATAGACGAACAGCTTTTTCGGGACGCAACCGCGGATAACGCACGTGCCGCCGTAACGGTATTCCTCGGCAATGGCGACCTTCGCACCGCTGATGGCACTCATGCGCGCGGCGCGCACGCCGCCCGATCCGCCGCCGATGACGAACAGATCGTAATCGTAGGTTTCGCTCATGGTGCTTCACCCAGAACATCCACGCCGGCGGGACCGGCGACCAGCGCCGCACTTGCAAGCCCGATGAACAGGCCGTGCTCCACGACGCCCGTTTCGCATGATAATGCGACGGCCAGAGCGTCGGCATCGCCGATCGACCCGAACGCGCAATCGAGAATGTAATTGCCACCGTCCGTGATAAACGGACTCGCCCGACTGCCCCTCAAGCTGATCTCCCCTCGGCATCCATGATCAAGCGCAATCGCGCGCACCTTATTCAGAGTTGCCTGCCATCCGAATGCGACAATTTCGACCGGTAGCGGAAATGCACCCAAACGCTCAACGTGCTTGGTCTCATCGGCGATCACCACCAGCCGCGCGGACGCGGCGGCCACGATCTTCTCCCGCAGGAGCGCTCCGCCGCCGCCCTTGATCAGCCGCAGGTCACTGTCCAGCTCGTCTGCGCCGTCGACGGTGAGGTCCAGCTCCGGCGTTTCTTCCAGAGTGGTCAGGGGAATGCCGAGCCCGGCGGCCTGCTTGTGGGTCGCTTCTGATGTCGGCACGCACAGGACATCAAGTCCGCCGGAAACCCTCGCGCCCACCAGATCGACGAATTTCGCGGCGGTCGAGCCGGTCCCAAGACCGAGCCGCATGCCCGCCTCGACATAGTCGAGCGCGCGTTCCGCGGCCCGCTGCTTCAGCGCGTCGCTGTCCATCTCCCCCCGCACCATCAACCGTTAACCGTCGAGACCGCCCATGAAGGTGTACTTGATCTCCAGGAAGTCATCGACGCCGTGGTGCGATCCCTCGCGGCCGAGCCCGGATTCCTTGTAGCCGCCGAACGGCGCCATTTCCGTCGAAATCACTCCCTCGTTCACGCCGACAAGGCCGAACTCCAGTTGCTCCGAAACGCGCCAGCAGCGACCGATGTCGCGGGAGAAGAAATAGGCGGCAAGCCCGGACGGCGTGCTGTTCGCCACCTCGATCGCCTCTTCCTCCGTTTTGAAGCGGAACAGCGCCGCAACGGGTCCGAACACTTCTTCCCTGGTGATCAGCATCTTGGTCGAGGCTTCCGTGAGAACCGTCGGCTCGTAGAACGTGCCGCCAAGCTCATGACGCTTGCCGCCGGTGACCACCTGCGCACCGTGACCGACCGCGTCCTTGACGTGGGTCTCGACCTTCTCAAGCGCCCGCTCGTTGATCAACGGTCCCATATTGACGCCGACCTCGGTCCCTTCGCCCACCTTCATCTTGGTGACGTGGCTGGCAAGCTTCTCCGCAAACGTGTCGTAGATGCCGTCCTGGACCAGAATCCTGTTGGCGCTGATGCACACCTGGCCGGTGTTGCGGAACTTGCAGGCGACAGTGCCCTGCACCGCCCTTTCGATATCCGCATCGTCGAAGACGATGAACGGCGCATTGCCGCCGAGCTCCAGCGCCACATGTTTGACCGTGCTCGCGCTCTGCTCCATGAGCAACTTGCCGACCGGGGTCGATCCGGTGAAGCCGATGGCGCGCACCAGCGGATTGGAGGTGAGCTCCTTGCCGATCGTCGGCGCATCGCCGGTCACGACATTGATCACGCCCTTGGGGATGCCCGCACGATGGGCAAGCTCGGCAAGCGCGAGCGCGGAAAGCGGTGTGTCGGGCGCCGGCTTCACGACCACGGTGCATCCCACGGCAATGGCCGGCGCGACCTTCCGCGTGATCATCGCCATCGGGAAGTTCCAGGGCGTGATGGCACCGACCACACCGACCGGCTCTTTCGAGACCAGGATGCGGCCGTCTTGCCGGTGGGTCGGGATCGTCTCACCGTAAATACGCTTGGCCTCTTCGGCGTAGAGTTCGACGAAGGATGCGCCGTAACCGATCTCGCCTTTCGCCTCGGCGAGCGGCTTGCCCTGCTCCGTCGTCATCAGCAGCGCCAGGTCATCGGTCGCCTCGACGATCAGGTTGAACCAGCGCCGCATGATCGCCGAGCGCTCCTTGGCGAGAAGCGCGCGCCACGGACGGAACGCCGCGTTCGCCGCCTCGATCGCGCGGCGCGTCTCGTCGGTGCCCAGATCCGGAACCTGAGCAACTTCATCTCCCGTCGCCGGGTTCAGGACCGGCGTCTGCGGCTTGCCTGTCCACTCGCCGTCGATGTAACACTGGTGTTTCAGAAGGTCCGTATCATTCAAGTTCATCGTCTGCTCCTCAACTCGGCCTCATCACTCTGGCCGAAGATCACATGTGTCGTAGAGCGGGTTCAGGAAAAGAGGGAGGCCGGTTTTCCGTCCGATCCCGCTCTATCTGGAATTCTCGATCACGAATATCGCGTCAGGCGGTTTTACCTGAGGCAATCATCATCTAGGGATACTGCCGCGAGCCACAAGAATGCAACCTGACAATGCACATAACGCCCATCTTGACGGCGCAACCCTCGTCTTCGATCTGGACGGAACGCTCGTCGATACCGCGCCGGACCTGATCGGCGCGCTCAATCACGCTCTCCACCACGCCGAGCTGCCGTCACCGCCCGAGGACCATATCCGACCCTATATCAGTTTCGGCGCCCGGCGGATGATCGCGGAGAGCATCGTCCACGCCGGCGAGACGCGCAGCGAGGATCATGTCGACGGGCTTCTTCGGCTCTTTCTCGATCACTATGCGGACAACATAGCCGTCAACAGCACACCCTATCCGGACGTTGCAAACGTGCTGCAGATTGCCATGGCGTCCGGCGCGAAACTCGGCGTCTGCACCAACAAGCGCGAACGTTTCGCCAGGCTGTTGCTCGGCGAGCTCGACCTGCACGATCAGTTCGGCGCGATCCTAGGCTACGACACGCTCGAGGTGCACAAGCCGGACCCCCTGCACCTGACCGAAACGATCCGACAGGCCGGCGGCACACCGGACCGCGCGATCATGGTGGGCGACAGCCCGACCGATGTCGCAACCGCAAAAGCCGCCGGCATCCCGGTGATCGCCGTCTCGTTCGGGTACTCCGACGTGCCCCACGACCAGCTCGGCGCGGACGTGCTCATCCACAGCTACGCGGACTTCATGGACGCCGCCCGCAGCCTGCTGACGCGATAGGCCGGGAAACTGTTCCGCGGGAATCCGATCTGACCGGCCGCGCGAAAACGCGCATCGCCTTGACTTGGCAAAATCGCGACCGCTATACCGGCTGGAGATCACCTGAAGGGCGGTTAGCTCAGCTGGTAGAGCACTGTGTTCACATCGCAGGGGTCACTGGTTCAAGTCCAGTACCGCCCACCATACTACAAAATTGAGAGCCTGTGCTTTACCTGCCGTCGGCGGACGTTTTCTCCGTCTCTGACAACTCCCCTAAACAATCTGCAACATTCGACAAGCGCGCCGACTTAGCAAGGATGGGAAGAATGGGGCTAACCGGCCTCGTCGACGCTTATTGCGCCATCATCGATCAATTGTCGAATAGTTATCTGATCGTGCACTACACCGTCAGAAGTCTGGAGATTTGGAAGCTGTAACCCGCTGATAGATTGAATGTGAGACACATAGGCAACGTCGGTCCCGGCTATCGCACCGCTGTTGACCGCGAAAACTTGTCCATCCTCTCCGAAGACTGGTCCACCACTAGCACCACCTTCGATAGCTAAGCTCGTCTGGTAACACCGGCCCGACACTTTTCCCCAGCCCTTACCCTCGCGAAACTCTTGCTCGATGACACCAGCGTAAAGCTTGGGCCGGATAGACAATGTGGCTTGCTTTCCATCGAAGTCAGCCTCGGAATTTGGAAATGCCCAAGTGAATACCTCCTGATCAGGACGCGGCGCGCGAGCTGTCAGTCCAAGAATTTTGTTTCTGAAGCGCTCACCACTTTGCTTATTGAATAACGGCTCAGCGATACCAACCGCTACATCATCGCGTATATGGCACGAACCGATTTCTACTTTTCTTCTGAGCATCGTTTGTGGTGGAATGAATTGTAGGACGAAGAGGCCAAATGCCGGCTGCCCGTCGGCGAGCATCAACTGCTCCCCTTCTTCATCCGTGATATCCATGAGAACATGGGCAGCGGTAACGAATATTCCACAGACCGAAATAAAAAAGCCGGTTCCGATGCAATGCATCTCGCCTGTATGGTGAAACGTACAGATTGGAACAATAGCTTCCCATCCCTGCACTGTTGTACCAGTGTCAGTCACGAAGGCTACTTTCCACGTCTCTTCAGTCATTAGTTCCGCAATTGCTCAAGCTTGACACGGCGTCGGCCTTAGAACACGATTCCGACTGTAACTGTGAATATTCAAAGTGAGTGCACTCGCCAGCTGCGCCAACAGCTCACGGACACTTCACACATCCGACGCCACTTTTCACGTATACTTTGAACACTGAGGGACTGGCATTGTACAGCCCCCGTCAATATCAGAAAGCACCCGCTGTTTCGGAGTACATACGAGTGCGCTGCGCGCTCTGCCGACAAATGGATAAACAAATATACAATAACCTTCCCCAGTCGCTGCGACACTTGGTTGATGAAATCGAGGCACATGTAGGATTTGAGATTCAACTCCAACCCAAAGGCGACAGACAAAATGTTTCTGAATTGCATGAGACAGATGAAGAATTTGTAGGTGTTATGCCCAGATACGACAGGGCAACAATTGAATACCAAAGAAGCGTCGACGAAATATCCGATGAGATTTACGCGCATGAACTATTGCATCTGCATCGCTACTACGTCCGAAACATCCCACACCTCTACCCCAAAAAGAAGGCTGACGGACCGTCAACCGCTGGAATGGAAAACTGGCTTGAGCATGTCGTCATATATGGGGAACAACTGAAACTCGTTCCCACCATGGCGACCAAATTCAATGCCGACCTTGAAGGTTTTTGGGACAAATGCCCATGGGGTTTGTCCGGATATGCGTTACGTTTCAATTTGATAACAAGGTATCTAATCACTAACCAGTACTGTTCGAGCACAACAAAAAAGGCTATGGGGCGTGCGATCAAGGAGCTAACTCTGCCATTCAGCCTACGCGCTGCTGCAAAAACAGCCAAAAGCGCAATCAGAGACAAACGGGATTTTGTAGTCTCAGTTTTTGGGTTTTGTGAGATACCGGTCGATAAGTTCTGGCTGCGCGAGTACGATACTAAAAATAGGCGCAACGTTTGGTACGACATCTGACTTTCGCACAAACGGACATGGGCTTATATGCGGCGCATGTAGCCCATTGGCTGTATGGAAAGAAGCGAGGGCCGTCAAAGAGAATGGGTTTGACTACGTATTACAGAGGATACGCGAGTGGCCTATAATGAATTTTAGGCTGAGGGCATGACCGTGCGGTGACTGCCGTTGCGCCGCGTCTTTCACTCCCCCGCGTGAACGATGTACATCTTTTCCGCAGGGAACGAATTGGCAAATTGAAGCGCGTGATCCGGTGCTTCATTCATCGACACGTTGACGCATTCGTCACTCGAAAGCACCACTTCCATCCAAGTCCAGTACCGCCCACCATTCAGCTTTTGGAAATCCCGCATAGCTAGGCTCGTCATGCGCGCCACGCCGGAGAGCCCCTGGGATACGGCGGAATGGTCCACCCGTGGCAATGCAAACGGCTTCGGTTTATGCTCTGCCGCGCATGCTGGTCGGGATGACGTGGGCAGCTACAGTACATGCGTAAGACTTCAGTCCTGAATGGTTGGGAGCGGGTTGCCGCCGCGCTCGTCGCGGTTCTGCTGCTCGCCAGCTGCGCCACGTCTGGGCCGCGCCTGGCGGTGCCGGCGAGCCTCGTCAACGAGGCAGACGTTGCCGGCTTCTCCAACGTCCGGTTCTGGGGCGACCAGCAACCCGAAAATCTCAATGCCCTTGCCAAAGAGAAGTTCGAGCAGACGAAAAAATCCCGCCCGAGCCTGGCCAGACGCGGCACGCGCCCGGTCGTCAACTATCTGGCGATCTCCGGCGGCGGATCGGACGGCGCCTTCGGGGCCGGGCTGCTGGCGGGATGGGGCGAAAGCGGCAAGCGGCCCGTTTTCGATATCGTGACAGGCGTCAGCACCGGCGCGCTGATCGCGCCGTTCGTGTTCCTGGGCAAGTCCTACGATCCGGTCCTGAGAGAGCTCTACACGACCTACACCACCCGGGATTTCCTGAGGAAGCAGCCGATCAAAGGCTTGCTGGGCGGCGACTCCCTGGCCAGCGACAAGCCCTTCCAGCGCCTGATCGCGAAGTATGTGGATGACGACTTCATGGCCGCGGTCGCCGCCGAGCACAGGACGGGCCGGCGGCTTCTGATCGGCACCACCAATCTCGATGCGCAAAGGCCGGTTATCTGGGACGCGGGCAAGATTGCCGCGAGCGGACATCCGCAATCCCTGCAACTGCTGCGGCAGGTGTTTCTCGCATCGGCATCGATACCGGCCCTGTTCCCGCCGGTCTTCATCAACGTCACCGCCGACGGCACGCTCTATCAGGAGATGCATGTGGACGGCGGCACGACCACACAGGTCTTCCTCATTCCAACGCAGATGATGCTGGGCTCCATCGACCGCAAATACGGCGTCAGTCCACGCCGCCGCCTCTATATCATCCGCAACGGACGCGTCAGTCCCGAGACCAAACCCGTGCGCGACCGGACGTTTTCGATTGCGTCACGCTCGATCTCCACGTTGATCAAGTATCAGGGCATCGGCGATCTGTACCAGCTCCACAACTTCGCGCGTCGCAACGGCATCACATACCGGTTGGCCTACATTCCGAAGGATGTGCAGGACACGAGCACGGAGCCGTTCGACCGCGAGTACATGACCGAGCTGTTCGATATCGGCTACCAGTTCGGGCGCAAGGGGTACCCCTGGAAGAGCAAACCGCCGGCCTTCTGAGGCACCCTTCCCGATACGGGTCTCACACCAGATCAGATCAACGACAGGCCGAGGTCCATCACGCCGCTGACGACGAGGATCGTGAAGACCAGCAGACACACGAACGCAAGCCCCAGAACGATGGCGATCCATTTCCACGGGGAGGTCATGATTTCGGCGGATCCTCGCGATTGTTCCGATACAACAAGAGCCGACACCTTTTCACGGGTGATAGACGAACCCGTCCATCAGGCGGCGGCAGGTTCGCAAGACACTGGTGCTCTCAGCATGCAAGCGCCCGTCTCGCTCAATGAGACTGGCGTCCATCACGGTAACGCCGGAGGGATTGCCGAGACGCACGGACCCGTCTCCACTCTCCGACGCGTATCGATTGGGCACCGAACCCGGGATTTTGGTGGCAGCCGCCAGGCACATGGCCGCGGTCACCATGACCGCGCGGTGGATGGTCCCCAGCGACACCATGCGCGCGGCGATGTCGTAGCTGTCGGTCTCGTGCGTGCGCCCGTCAAGCGACGTGAACGGAGCCGGGTTGGCAACGAGCGCAAATCGTGGCGCGGCCATCGGCACGTCGTCGACGCTCTCCGCGAACCCGGCACGGACCGCCGCCTCCCGGCGGATGATCTCGACCGCCGCCATGATTTCGGACCGCGCCTCGATTTCCTCCGGCAGTTCCGTGGCGTTCATTCCAAAGGTCTCTGCCGGAACAAAGACCGCAAGCGACGCCGCATCCACAATACTCACCGGTACATCGCCGTAACCGGGCACCTCGATGATCTCCTGCGCCTGGCCCGTCGGCAGCAATCCGCGCCCCGTGACCCGGGACGGCTCCATGAATTCGAGCCGGACCGGCGCGCCCGTACCCGCGACGCCCGGAATCTCCAGATCGCCTTCCGTCGCGGCAAGACCTCCCTCGACACGGAAATGGGAATGGATGCAGATGTTGGTATTGGTGTTGAACATGCGCACCACCGCATCGCCGTCGGAAACCGGAAAGACGTTCTCCTCCACGGCAAACGGGGCAATGGCCGACGACATATTTCCGCAGTTCGCGGAATAGTCGACAACCGGTGCATCGACCGCGATCTGTGCGAAGGTGTAATCGATATCGGCATCGTTGCGCTGCGAGCGTTCCACCCAGAGCGCCTTGGAAAGCGAGGACAACCCGCCGCCCATGCCATCGAGCTGGCGCTTGTAGGGGTCCGGACTGCCAAGGACATGCAGCAGCATCCTGTCGCGTTCGTCCGGGTCCTGCGGCAGGTGTTCGGGTTGAAACAGGACACCCTTGCTCGTGCCGCCGCGATAAAAGGCCGCCGGTGTTTTGCGTTGTGCCATTGCTTCCTCGCTGCCGGCGTTCACTCGCCGATCCACTCGACCAGCGTCGACACGCCCATACCGACCCCCACGCACAAGGTGGCGAGGCCGTAGAACGGCCGTGGCATGTCGGACGCGCGGCGCTCCATTTCGTGCATCAGGGTGACGAGGATACGCGCACCCGAACAGCCCGTCGGATGTCCGAGCGCGATGGCGCCGCCGTTCACATTGGTCTTGTCATGATCGAGCGCCAGACGCCGCATGCACCCGATCGTCTGCGCGGCAAACGCCTCGTTGAGTTCGACGAGGCCGATGTCCTCCACGCGCAGTCCGAACCGCTTCAGGAGTTTCTCGGTTGCCGGCACGGGTCCGTAGCCCATGACGCCCGGATCGACGCCGGCGACGGCGGAGCCGAGCCAGCGCAGCTTCGGTTTCATACCAAGGGACTTCGCCTTTTCCGCGCTCGCGATCAACAGCGCCGCCGCACCGTCGTTCACCCCACTGGAATTGCCGGCGGTCACCGTACCGCCCTTGCGGAAGGCCGGCCTGAGCCTAGCCATATCGGCCATCGACGTGGCGAGTTCCACTTTCCCGTTGCCACCCTCGCGGAAGCGCGGATGCTCATCGCGCTCGACGATGATCGGCTCGCCCTTGCGCTGCGGCACGGGGATGGCGACGATCTCCCGCGCGAACGCACCTGAGTTGATCGCCGCAACCGCGCGCGTATGGCTTTCAACGGCGAAGGCGTCCTGGTCTTCCCGGGTGATCTGCATCTCTTCGGCAATGTGCTCCGCCGTCTCGCCGAGGCTGACGATCGGATACACCTCGTCCATGCGCGGATTGTTGAAGCGCCAGCCGACGGTCGTGTCCCACATCTTCGGGTTGCCCATCTGCGGCGTCCGTTCCGGCTTGCCCATGGCCCACGGCGCGCGGCTCATGCTCTCCACGCCCGAGCCGATGAACAAATCCCCTTCCTCGGCGATAATGGACTTTGCCGCCTGGTTGACCGCTTCGAGGGCGGACGCGCAGTTACGGTTGACCGTCACACCGGACACTTCCTTTGGGAAACCGGCGAGCAGGACAGACATGCGCGCGACATCGCGGTTGTCTTCGCCGGCCTGGTTGCCGCAGCCCGCGTACACGTCTTCCAGCTCGGCCGGATCGACGCCCGTGCGGGCAATCAGACCCTTGTAGATCTCGGCCAGCAGATCGTCGGGGCGGACGCTGGAGAGCCCGCCGCCATATTTCCCGATGGGGCTGCGCACCCCGCCAAGAATGACGACTTCTTTCATACCGCCCTTACCTGTTCGCATCCTCACGCGGCGTTTACCGCCGCCGATCAAATTGCGCCGACTTTAGTCCCTTCGACTTGCGATCTCCAGTTGCGAGGTGAATTTTGCCGGCGGGCACGGCTCGCACTATAGTTCGCGTTGGAGATGACGATGCGAAACGCCCTTGTCCTGTCCCTCGTTGTGCTGGGAACCGGCACGCTGCCGCTCGCGGCTCAGGACAAAGGCAATATCGCCAACGGCCGCGAAGTGGCCGCGCAACACTGCACCCGATGCCATGTGGTCGGCGATATCAACCCGACCGGCGGGATCTCCTCAACGCCATCATTCCAGATTCTGGTCAAACGCAGACCGGACTACAGAACGCGGTTCGAGACGTTTTTCGCGCGGCGCCCCCATCCGGCCTTCCTGTCGATCAAGGGCCTCGGCCGCCTGCGCCCCGATCTTCCGCCCAACGCCGAACCGGTGGAACTGACCGAAGAGGACGTCATGGATGTTGTCGCGTTCGTTGAAACGCTTAAAGCTCAGCCGAAAGCGCCGAAAAAGCCCTGAGCCGGTTTACCCGGACACCCGGATGAGGAAACGGAAAACCTCGCCGTCGCGCGTGTGCTTGAGGAGTTCGTGACCGCCAGCGTCGCAGAACGCTTCGAAGTCGGGGACCGAGCCGGGATCGGTGGACAGGACTTCAAGCGTATCCCCATCTGTGAGGTCCCGGATGGCCTTGCGCGCCTTGAGCACGGGTATCGGGCATTTGAATCCCGTTGCATCAAGCTGTGTCGTCGCCATCGCCTCATAGACCTTCTGCAATTGAACACCGGCAGGATCAATCCACTGGTGCGCGAGAGATAGCAGATTGCGGCGGACTGTCCATTGCCGTGACCCGGCGAAAGCAGAAATCTATCGAAATGTGGGGTGGGAGATTATTGACCCTGCGCCTGAAGCCGGCTGAGGTGCACATTCCCGCTCCGGGATGCCATGGGCCGTTGCAGCAGGCCGAACGACTTGCCCGCCACCAGACGGACCATGTGGGACGTGTAGGCATAGAGCTCGACCGTATCGACCTTGCCGTCGCCGTTGCCAATCGGCGCAAGGTCGGCGCGGCCTGCCAGCCCTTCGACGAGGTATCGCGTGAAGAGGCCGATCCCGAACTTGGGATCATCGAGGGTCTTCTGGTCGCCCTGTGCGGCGGTGAGCACGGTCAATCCCTTGACCGGTTCGGTGGGGAGGATCTGCACCTGCTCTCCGGGTGCGTTCGGCGGAAAAACGAATCCGGTCAAATCGCGGGCGAAGCTGCTCTCGAGCAGAAGCAGCACCGATCTGGCGCCGAGCTTCTCCAGATTCCCATAGAGCGTCGCGAGCGGATAGGCCGTGCGGTCCTCGCGGTATTTGACGACGTTGACCGGCAACAGATAGCTGGCGGTCAAATCCGCCTGGGTTGCGGCATGTCCAGCGAAATACACGAGCACTTCGGCGTCGGTCCGATTCTGCAGCAGCTTCCAGAGTTTTCCCTTGTGGTCTTCGGAGGTGCCGAAGACCTCTCTCATCTCTTCAAGCGTCGTGTCACGCAGATCGATAATCCGGTCCTGGTCGTAACCGAGCTGCTCGGTCAGCAGCGTGTACATGGCGCCGGCGCTCGAGGTGGCGCTCGCATTCTCCGGCACACCGCTGCGGTACGTGGTGTTGCCGATGATCACGGCGAACGCATTCTTGTTGTCGACGGCCGGCGGAAGCGGCCGATACAGCGCCCGGACCCGGGTGAAGGCCGGGCGTTTCGCCTGCGTACCCGGCACCCACTTCGGCAACCGAGAGGGAGGGCGCGTGCACACCTGAACATTTGCACCGCGTTCGATCCTGAGAATGTCGTCAAGCGGCAGGTGCGTGCCGATCTCGATACAGGCCCGGCACCAGCGTAGCCCGCCGCGGGACTCGTAATCCTCCGCCTCGCGTTTGGTGATGTTCGCCGGCATGGCGATGCAGGTTTGCGTGCATCGTTTGAGTTGCGGACGCGGGCCATAGGTGCGCACGACAAGCCGATAGAGGTCGTCCGGCAGGCAGCCCGCTTCGGGACGCGCGTAGACTTTCTTGACCGGCGTCCGGGCCTCCGGTGCCCGGGGGAGCTTCGCCGTCAGCTTGGCCTCTCGCGGTGCGAGCGGCGCCACCACGGACTTGGGCTTGGCCTTTTTCTTGCCCGCAGCGCCCGGAAGCGGCGCGCCGGCAGCCGGCCCCTGGACAGGCTGCCCGGCGGCGGCAGGCAGGACATCGAGCCTGGCGCTGGCGACCGGGCAGAGGGTGAAAAGCTTTTGCTGCGCCCTGGCGTTGTGAACGCCCTTGGGCGTGCGCCCGATCGAATGGTCCTGCTTGAAGAACCAGTAGGCCGTCCAGGCCTTCTTGCCCATGCGATTGCGGACATCCGCCCTGAGATACCCCGCCTCCTTCAGGCAGGTCTGAACAAGCGATACGTCATCCGTGAGCAGTTCATCCGCGGCTGTGCGCCTGCGCGGCTCCAGAACGGGATTGCCATCCGCGACGCACTGGCCGGCCTGCTCGCGATAGCCGAGTGCGCATGTGCAACCCGGCCCCTGTGCGGAGGGAACCCATGGCCAAAGGCATTGCCCGCCCTCGGCCGGGCTGTATCCGGCAACACCGGAGCCGGTGGAAACGCATTGCCCGCCAGCGTCCGCGAAACCATCCTTGCACCGGCACGCCTTGTCCGTTTCGGACCATTGCGCGTTTTCAGGGCAGATTTCGGATACCTTCACGCAGTTCTCTTCGTGAACCGCATACCCGCTGCGCACGCAGATGCATTTGCGCAATCCGCGGGAATAGGTCCAGGGATGAGCGCATTTCTTCGTGACGACGCGTTTGCGTTTGCGGCGCTTTTTCCGCCGGACCTGTGGATAGGGATAGTAGTAGGGCTGATAGAAGGACTGAGCCAGTTTGTAGGGGTGCAGGTGATCCTGGTTTCCATTGTCCTGCGCCGCCGCCCGGTCGCCTGCCGTGAAGGCGATGACGGCGAGGCAAATCATCAGGATAGAGGTGCGAACCAGTTTCAACCTGGACGACACGGCCATGACGGCCCCTCCCTACGCATTACTCACGCTTTGAATACAGCGCGCCGCTCCGGCCCTCTTTGCAGCGGCGCAAACCCCAATACCCTCATGATAGCGAAAGCGCAGAACGACCGAAACCCGATCAATGGAACTGGCGTTAATTTGAGGCGCTTTTGTCCGCCGCTTTCGGCTTCTGAGCCACGATCTCGTACGGAAGCGTCACCACGGACCAGCGCGATGTCGCCGTATTCGTACGTATGGAACGGGTGTTGGCCGGATAGTGCAGCGCCGCCGAAAGCTGCGCCAGATAGACCTTTATCGCCTCTCTGGGCGATACCGCGGGTATGACACGGTCAGTGATCGCATCGTCGAACTTGATGGGATCCGGCGTGACGATCGCGATGATGTGGCCCTTTCCCTTCTCCGTTGCGGCAAACTTCATACCGGACGATTTGGCGGGAACGCTGAGCGGCGTGTTCGCCGCGAGCAGGCCGGCAAACCCGTCCGCGTCCTTGCCGGCGTGCTGGTTGGGATAGAGTTGGAACAGCCTGCCGTCTTCGGTCAGATTCAAAAGCACCAGAAAGGCCGACGTCGGGCTGCGAACCTCATAATGGATGTTCTCTTCCCCAACCGCCAATGGCGATGGTGGAAACTGCTCCACTTCAATGTTGCCGTCGGGCTGGCTTCCGAGGAAGTCCGCAAGCCGCGTCACGGAGAGCCGTCGCTCGCGTCCGCGCTTGACCTTTTTGCGGTCCACCCAGACGCTTTGTCCGTAGGCCGCGGGCGGATCGAGCCGAGGCCGCAACCCCATTTCGCATCGATCCTGTGCGGCGGCACAATAGGCCGCGGAGCCCCTGCTGATGTGACGAAGCAGCTCCGCGTTCGAGACGATGCCATTATTGTTGGCGTCGGCCATCCCGAGCAGAAGCCCCTCAGAGTAGAGCAGCGTGAACAGGCCCTGTGGCTTGTCGTCCGGGCCGGCAATCAGCGCGGTCTGGGTAGGTGACGCCGCCGACCAGACTGTGAGAGTGCCTTGCGGAATGTTCAGATTGACAAACGCGCCCTCGCTCTTGTGCATTTCCGCGCCCGGTTGCATCACGCTTTTGACCGCGCCCGGAAGGGCCGGCACGCGGGCCTTGGAAACCGTCTTCGAGGCAGTGTCTTCGTCGCGGGAAAAGACGCCGGAGGAACTGGTGTCGAGGACCAGCGTCACGTGCCGGTGCGACATCTTTTCCAGTGCGGCGCCGAGGTCGTCGTCCGTTATCGCACCACTGACGACCGCCGGACCGCTGTCGGAGTTGACCTTGGCATCGAACGGCAGCAGCGCTTCGTCGTGCCCGTCTTTCTCATCACCGTCGACGTCCGCGCTGAAGTACCCGAAGCCAGCGAAATAGATGTATGAGCGATGAACCTTGGGCGGGCGCACACGCTTCTTGCGGACCTTGGTCTTCTTTGGTTTGTTGCCGCTCAGGGCGCCGCTCTCGTCAAGACCGACGAGCTGCGACCCCTGGTGAGCCAGCTTCGCCGCCTTCGGGTTGTTCGGGTTCAGCCAGGTTTCCACGGCTTTGAGGATGGCCGCTCGCGTCGCCTGGCGGTTCTTCAGAACCTTGATGTTCTCTTTCTTGTAGCCGAGCTTCTCGATGAGCAGGCGCTCGATCGAGCGTGCGTCATTGTTGGCGAGGCCTTTCGGCAAGCCCGACAGTCTTGGATCCGCATAGGAATCGATCGCTACAATCAGCGCCCGGTCCTGGGCCATCGCCGCATGCGCCGTTACGGCCACCAAGACGAGCGCCACGCCGAGGCAAACCAGCCACCGCTCCCAACGAGCAATCTGTCGGCTCAAATGCGTCACGGTCTCCAGGCTTGTCTTTACTAACTGCCGCTTCCGGATTTTCCCGTCGAACTGGGCACGGGCTTGAGCGACTTGATGTAGGCCGCAATCGCGGCGCGATCCTCAGCGCTCAGCTTCGCCATGTTCTCCTGCACCTTTACCATAGAACCGCCGAACGTATCGAATTCCGGCGTGAGGCCGGTTGCAAGAGAGTCGGCAATGTCCTTCTCCGACCAGTCGGCAATACCTGTCTTGTGGGGCGTGATGTTGGGAATGATGCCCTCGCCTTCCGGATTCGGCCCGCCGGAGAACTTCTTGTCTTCGATCACACCGCCAAGCAGGTCGCGCGGTGAATGGCACTCGCCGCAATGGGCTGGTCCCTCGACGAGATAGGCGCCGCGGTTGAGTTGATCGGACTTGGCGGGGTCGGGCTCGAACCTTTTGCCGTCCAGATACAGCCATTTCCAGGGGCCGAGTGCGGCGCGGAAACGGAAGGGAAACGCGAGATCGTGTTCGGGCACCTTCGACTTGACCGCAGGAAGCGTGTCGATAAAGGCCTTGAGATCGATAAGGTCCTTGTCCGGCATGCGCTGATAGGAGGTGTAGGGAAAAGCGGGATAGTAATGCGTGCCCTCCGGCGAGATGCCCTCGCGCATCGCCTTGATGAATTGCGCGTCCGTCCAGCCGCCGATGCCATCTTCCTTGTCCGGCGAGATGTTGGGCACGTAGAACGTACCGAAGTCCGTCTTGAGACAGCGGCCCCCCGCAAGTTCGAACTCATTCTTGATCTTTGGGTCGTCACAGCGGTCCGATGCGGGAGCCGCATGGCACGAGGCGCACCCGCCGGCAAAGAACATCGTGCGGCCGTTCTCCAGATCGGGTTCCGCCGCTGCGGACGAGCTGACGAACACGGCACCGCAAAAGCCGAACGCAATCGCTATGAGAATGCGCTCCAGCCCGGAGGCAATGCCGATCTGCCGTCCGCCGCTCGTCATGACGCTTTGACCTCTCACCGCCCGATGAACCGGCCGGTCTCGTCGTTATGCCTAGTTCTTCTTGATGCGGTATTCGTCGTGGCAGGCCTTGCAGGTCTTCAGCAGCGGGCCGAAGGTGACGGCATTGAGCGCGTCCACGCCCTTGCCCGCCTCTTCAATGCCCTGAGCGCTTGCCTTCTTCATATCCTCGGCTTTGGCTTTGAAACCGTCCGGGTCTTCCCAGATCTTCGGAGATGCTTCCGTATCGTGCCCCGATTCGGAGCCCTTCGGAAACAGAGCCACAAATTCGTCCGGAACCTTGTTGAGAGTCTTCATGGCCTCAACGGCCGCCGTCGCGTCATACGGCGCCTCGCCTTTCGCCATCGGCACGATGACCTTGACTGCGTCACCCACGGACTTCATCAGCTCCTGCCGCTCCTTTGCCGGATCATTCGCCAAAGAAGCCGTCGGCATAAGGGCCAAGACACACGTCGCGATAACAGGCTTAGTCAATTTATTCATAGGTATTCTCTCCCAGACAAACGTAACTCGAAGATAGGACCGAGTGCTTCTGCTAAAAGCCAAGATCGAAGTTAAGCGTCCCGATGCCGGTATTGAAAGCGGTAAATTTCGACGGGTTGATGACAATTTCGCCAGATGCCGGAACGGTTCCGTATCCCGGTACACGAAAAAACCAGGTCACGAAAAAGGGCACCGAAGGGATTCGACATCCTTCGGCGCCCGATAAACTTGAAGTGCTTCGGCGCAATCAACCGCCGGACTGTACCATATGAGAGTAAACCGCCTGGGACGGGCGGCCCGTCACCGGAAGCTGGTTGTTGTACTGGTATGCGCTGATCGCATCGGCGGTCCGGCGACCGTAAACGCCGTCGAGGGGGCCCGGGTTATAGCCGAGATTGCTCAGCGAGACCTGAATATTGTAGACGAGACCGCTGTTATACGCTGGCGGCGGGGGACCATACCGGCGCGGCGGCGGCGCAGGACGTGCGGCTGCCGAAGCCGCACCACCGACAACGGCGCCGATGCCGGCACCGACAGCGGCACCTCTGCCGCCCTTCGCAGCACCACCGATAATCGCGCCGACCGCGGCTCCACCGAGAACGCCGCCCAATGTCGGGCCTCTGTTCTGAGCGTCCGCACTCGGCGCGCTGCCGATCAGCACGAATGCCGAAAGTGCGGCCGCGCATGCCACGCTGCTGAAAGTTAACTTCTTGAATTCAATCCGAGCCATGGATGTCATCCCTCCAGTAAGGCGTCTCGCTGCAACTCGTGCTGGTGCAAAGAGACGCAATCAACCTATACCAAGCGAATCTACGCGGGGTTAACGTACTTCGCTTTCATCGGGCGCTTGCCGCCTCCAAACGCCGCTTACTCCAAGGATATGGGGAACAGATGGCGAAAATCAAACACTGATGTTTCGTTTTTCACCGCGATGGTGAATAACAGCGGCAACCATAACCTGTTCAAAGTGAACTTCTTATTCCTAAGGGAGACGCTCAAATCATGCGCCATGGCGGACAAATCCTGGTCGACCAGTTGCGGGAAGAAGGATGCGATATGGCATTTTGCGTGCCCGGCGAGAGTTACCTGGCGGCCCTCGACGGTCTGCACGGTCAGAATGACATTCGCACCATCGTTTGCCGTCAGGAAGGCGGTGCTGCAATGATGGCGGACGCCTACGGCAAAATGACCGGACGCCCCGGCGTCGCCTTCGTGACCCGCGGTCCCGGCGCCACAAACGCATCGATCGGCGTCCATATCGCACAGCAGGACTCGACCCCGATGATCCTGTTTGTCGGCCAGGCCGCACGCGGCATGCTGGGCCGCGAGGCGTTTCAGGAAGTGGATTTCCCGGCCATGTTCGCGCCGCTCGCGAAATGGGCGGCGGAAATCCGCGAGACCGAGCGCATTCCCGAATATGTTTCCCGCGCCGTTCACACGGCCATGTCGGGCCGGCCCGGGCCGGTTGTCCTCTCCCTCCCCGAGGATATGTTGAGTGCCTCCGCCGACGTCCCGAACGTTCCCGCATCGCCGATTGCAGAAGCCCATCCGGGTGCGGATGACATGGAGGCGGTTGCTAAAACCCTGAGCAACGTGAAGCGTCCGTTGATCCTCGCCGGGGGCCCCGGCTGGAGCCAGCAGGTGCGCGACGACATGACGGCCTTTGCGGAAGCGTGGAACCTGCCGGTCGCCGTGATGTTCCGCGGCCAGTACAGCATCGACAACCGGCATCCGAACTATGTCGGCCTTGCCGGCATCGGCATCGACCCGGCACTGGGGCGCCGCATACGCGAGGCCGACCTGATTCTCGCGCTCGGGCCGCGCCTCGGCGAAATCACGACAAGCGGATACACACTGCTGACGCCGCCTGCCCAAAGCCAGAAACTGATCCACGTCTATCCGGGCGCGGAAGAGCTGAACAGCGTTTACCGGGCGGACGTGCCGATTGTGTCCTCACTCAGCGCTTTCACATCGCGGCTCGGCGAGCTCGCCCCACCGACGAGCATCCCCTGGGCCGAGGAAACAGCCAGGGCGCGGGCCGAGTACGAGGCCTTCTCGGAGCCACGCGAAACGCCCGGCGACGTGAAGTTCGAACAGATCGTGTCGCACGTTTCCGAGGCGCTGCCCGAAGACGGCATCATCACGAACGGCGCCGGGAACTACTCCGCCTTCATTCATCGCTACACGCAATACAAGGGCTATCGCAGCCAGGTCGCGACCACGTCCGGAACCATGGGATACGGGCTGCCGGCGGCAATTGCCGCCAAACTGGCGTCGCCGGAGAGCAAGGTGGTGTGTTACGCGGGTGACGGCTGTTTCCTGATGAACGGCCAGGAGCTCTCAACCGCGGTGCGTTACGATCTGCCGATGGTCATTATCGTCGTGAACAACCGCATGTACGGCACGATCCGCATGCACCAGGAACGTGACTACCCGGGTCGCGTTTCCGGTACCGAGCTCGAAAACCCGGACTTCGCCGCATATGCACGCAGCTTCGGGGCGAACGGAGAAACTGTCGCAAAAACAGAAGACTTTGCCGATGCCTTCGATGCGGCGCTGAATGCGAAAAAGCCGACGCTGATAGAGATACAAACCGATCCGGAAGCGATCACACCCACCACGACGCTTGAGAAGATTCGCACCAATGCGCCTGGTTGAGCCGCGCGATGCATTGAATCTGACGCACAGTTCCGGCTGATACGCCGGCTCGAGCCGGAACTGTCCCCATATCCGGTGGGGACGCATTCGCGCGCATTGGAGGACACGCCGAAGCGTGTCCTCCTTTTTGCTTTTTGTCGTCAGGCCGCCTTCAGCTCGAAGCCGTACTGTTCGGTCAGTTCGGCAATGCCGGCCTTGGCGTCGGCTTCGTCCAGCGGCAGGAACGGCGGCCGCAGGCGGTTCCATTCCGGATCATTGTTGAAGTGGGCAACGATGGCCTTGAGCATCGGGATCATCGGCCGCGCCTGGATGGTCTGCCGAAACGCGGTGATCTCCGCCTGCAAGGCGTCCGCCTGATCGGTCTGCCAGTTGTCGTAGACATTGCGGATCATCCGCGCATTGACGTTGCCGGTGGCCGTGATGCAACCCGCCGCGCCGTTCCGCAGTCCCTCAAGGAGGAAGATCTCCGATCCGGGGAATACGGTGAATCCCGGAAACGCATCGAGCAGCGCCTTTGTGTTCGACCAGTCGCCGGAGGAATCCTTCAGGCCGACGACGGTGTCCGGATAGGCCTTGATCAGCCGGCCGACGAGATCGACGGACAGCCCCACCTGGGCGACGGGCGGGATGTGATACAGGTAGATCTTGAGCCGCGCGTCCCCGACCCGCTCGATGATGTCGGCGTAGTACGCAAACAGCCCGTCATCGCTGACCGCCTTGTAATAGAACGGCGGCAACATCATCACACCGCCACATCCCAGTTCCACCGCATGGGCCGTGACTGTCGCCGTATCCGACAGCGCGCAAAGTCCGGTACCCGGCATCAGGACCTTCGGATCGACGCCGCCCTCGACCAGAGCATCGAGCAGGTCCATGCGTTCCTGCACGCCGAGCGAATTCGCTTCGCCCGTCGTGCCGAAGGGTGCGAGGCCGGTGCAGCCATCGGCCAGCAGCCACTTGCAAAGTGCCAGGTAACGCTCTGCATCGGGATTGCCGTCCTTGCCGAACGGGGTCAGCACGGGCGAGATCACGCCATAGAAATCGTGGGTTCCAGTCATCGGATTTGTTCTTCCCTTGGGTTTTGTTTTTACGGCATTGGAATGCCGGGTTGCTCGACCGGCACATGATATCCTTTTTCCACGGCGGGGCGAGCGGCAATCGCCTTGTACCAGCGCACGACGTTGGGAAACTCGTTCATGTCGACGGTGTGCCACTCGAAGCGTGAGATCCACGGCCAGGTCGCGATGTCGGCGATGGTGTACTCGCCGCCGGCCATATACTCGTTGTCTTCAAGCCGCCTGTCGAGAACGCCGTAGAGACGCTTCGATTCGTTCAGGTAGCGCTCCTCGGAATACTCGCTGACGCCCTTGTTGTTCTTGATGAAGTGATGGGCCTGACCGATCATCGGCCCGACGCCGCCCATCTGCCACATCAGCCATTCGACGGTTCGCCACTTCTCCTCGAAGTCCTGCGGCCAGAACTTGCCCGTCTTCTCGGCGAGATACATCAGGATCGCACCCGACTCGAACAGCGTGAGACCATTGTCATTGTCGACGATGGCCGGGATGCGGTTGTTCGGCGCGATCTCCAGGAAGTGCGGCTGGAACTGCTCATCCTTGCCGATGTTGATTGCGTGCGTCGTGTATTCGAGCCCGCATTCCTCGAGCATAATGGAAACCTTGCGACCGTTCGGCGTCGACCACGTATACAGATCAATCATGTCGTGCTGTCCTTCGGGAGAAAACCGGCGCACACCTTAGTGAGCGGTGGCGCATGGCACAATGTTCCGGGCCGCAAAAGACCTCCACAGAAACGCTCATAACGGTCATAGAGAACGCGCGCCGGATATCACGTGACCCGCATCAGCCATATCCACGCGGACACGATCACCGGGCTGAGGATCGTCGACACCAGAACCATCGCGCCCGCCGTGTCGGGCGCGCGCTGGTATTCGGTACAGAAGATCGCCAGCAGCAGACCCACCGGCGCAGCAGCCGCAACGACCAGAAGGTCAAGCAGTTGCGGCTCGACGCCGATGACCAGAAGAACGCCCCAGGTGAGCGCCGGCGCCACCAGCATACGCAGGCCGACGGCGAGCCAGACCGGCAATCCGGGCAGCGACAGGCGTGAATCGCTGAGTTGGGCACCGAGGGTGAAAAGCGCAATCGAGATATAGGCCTGCGCGATCAGCTCCACGGGCCGCGCCACGATCGCCGGCAAATCCACATCGAGCGCCTTCACGACAAGCCCGGCGAACACCGCCAACATCATCGGCGACAGGATGAGCGTTCGCGCCGACTGCAAGACGCTTCCCCTTTCGCGAGAAAGCAACAACACACCGTAGGGTATGATCAGTATGGAATGGAGCGAAACGATCAGGGTCTGGTGCAGGAGGTAATCCGGCGGAAAGGCCAGCTGGGCCACCGGCAGGCCGAAATTGCCGGAATTCGCGAACGCTGCCGCCAGTCCCACGATCGGCCTTAACTCATCCTGGACGCGAAGCAGCGCCGCCGCCCCCCACCCGATCAGAACGAGGACGAGGAACTGGAGCACTGTGAACCAAACGGTCGTCCATACCTCGCCCAGCGGGAGTTCGGCGCTGGTGAGAAAATGAAACAGCGCGCACGGCAGCAGGACATTGACCAGCAGGCGGCTCAGCGTCCTGACATTGAGATCGAGCTTGCGCCTGATGAAGCTGCCCAGCGCCATCAGAACGATGATCGGCATCGTCACGGTCGCGAGGATTTCAGTGAATAGTGCCACGTTGGCGACGCCAGCCTGCAAGTGTCGGGAGAGTTCCGGGGATGAATTCACGCCGGAACCATGCATCCTGCCTAGTCCCTGACGGTCCAGGCGGCAAGCGATTTTGAGAAAAAGTTCAACGTATTAGATGCTTCGCCGCGTCCGGTCGGCCCTCAAATTTCCACGTCAAAGCCAAAGTTTGGTCACAGGACTCGGGGCATAACCTTCCTGTAATCGATGAAGATCACACGGGGTGACCTGATGCCGGATTATTCCGACCTGTTAGCGTTCCTGGCGAACAATCCGCCCCAGCGCGAAAGCGAACGCCGGCTGCACGCGTCCTTGCTGGAGTTGATGGCACAATGTCTGCGCAGCGAGGAGACGACGGGCGAAAGCACGCAAGACGACCCCGCCGAGACGCTCGAAGACATCATCGAAAAGAACCACATTCGTTGGGTCCGCTATAACTGATCCCGACATTCATCGGGACCTCTCTTGCATTTTCTGAAGACAAAGCCTGCGACAGCGGGTCATCTGTGCCCCCGTTTTCGACGGGTGATACACAACGCGCTCCAAAAAACTCGGATGGCGCGATTCCATGGCTTATAGTTCGGCACCACACGTCCCTCAGGGAGAAACCCATATGTCCAGCACGACCGACGATGTCGTTCAGGCGTTGCTTTCATGCTTCAATCTCGGCGAACAGCATGAAGCGCCCTATCGGCACTGGTTCCTGAGCGACTGTTTGCCAGCCGACATTCTCGACGACATCATCGAGCTGCCGCTCGAGGCGCCGGAGCTCGGCGGCGTTTCCGGAAAGCGCGAACTGCACAACGCCACGCGTACCTATTTCGATGTCGATAACCGCGGGCGGTTTCCAAGCTGCGCGAAGTTCTCCGAGGCGTTTCAGGACAAACGTGTGACCGACGCCGTCGCAAAACGCTTCGGCACCGATCTGGACGGAACGTACCTGCGTATCGAATACGCGCAGGATACGGGCGGATTCTGGCTCGAGCCCCATTCCGACCTTGGCGTGAAGAACTTCACCATGCTTTTGTATCTGTCGAAGGACGAAGCGCATAAGGATTTGGGTACGGATATCTATGACGCGGAAAAGAACCATGTGGCCCGTTCGCCGTTCATTCCCGGCGGTGCGCTCGTCTTCGTTCCGGCGGACGATACCTTCCACGGCTTCGAACCCCGCACCATCGAGGGTGTGCGCAAATCGCTCATCATCAATTACGTCACCGATGAATGGCGCGCCCGCGAGCAACTTGCCTATCCGGATCAGCCGATCGCGGCCTAGGGCGGCCTGCCTCAATATCATCCTGTGTGCGCTGACCTGGCTGGCGCTGGTTTCAGCTCCGTCTTCACCCGTGTTCGCGGACATGGCGCAAGCGATCGCGGCCTACAAGGCGGGCGACTTCCCCACTGCCGCACGCGAGTTCAAGCGCGCGGCGGAAGGCGGCAACGTTCAGGCACAGAACAATCTCGGAGCCATGTACGACAAGGGGCTCGGCGTGCCGCGCGATCATGCGGAGGCCGCCAAATGGTTCCGGGCGGCCGCCGAAAACGGTCACGCGATGGCGCAGAGCAACCTCGGCATCATGTTCGCGACCGGACGCGGCCTCGCGCAGAACCCCGAAGAGGCCGTGACCTGGTTCCGCAAGGCCGCAGCACAGGGCGTCCTGCTCGCGCAGTTCAATATGGGCCTGTCCTATGAGCGCGGAGACGGCGTGGAGCAGGATTTCGGCGAAGCTGCGCGCTGGTATCGCATGGCAGCGGAAGAGGGCCATGCCAAGTCGCAGAACAATCTCGGGCTCGCCTACGAGAACGGGCGCGGAGTCACGCAGGACAACGACAAGGCGGTCATGTGGTATCGGAAGGCCGCCGCACAGGGACTGACGATTGCCCAGTCGAACCTGGCGCGCCTTCTCATCAGCAAATAAATATCTTTTATCAGGATTTTACGACTTTTAAATATTCTGATTTCTCAACTTCTTCTCCGCCTCACAGATGAAGTTCCGGTCGATCGGGACCGCATCGCGCTCGCGCGAGAGCAGAAGCTGGAACACCATGTTGGAGCCGTGCAGAAAGCCGAGTTCCGCGGCACCCAGATAGAACTCCCACATACGGCAGAACCGCTCATCGTAGAGTTCTTTCGCCTTGTCCCGGTTGGCGGCAAAGCGCGCGCGCCATTCGCGCAGCGTGTAATAGTAATGCAGCCGCAACACTTCCATGTCCGCAACCCACAGGCCCTGACGCTCCGTCGCCGCGAAGGTTTCCGAAAGTGCCGGAACATACCCGCCGGGGAAGATGTACTTGCGGAAGAACGGCCCCGTGGTGCCCGGCTGGGTCATCCGGCCGATCGAGTGGATGAAGGCGTAGCCGTCGGGTTTAAGCAGGTTGCGCACCTTGCCGAAATAGTCGTCGAAATGGCCGATGCCGACATGCTCCATCATGCCCACTGACACTACGCGGTCGAACTCCCCGGTGAACTCGCGATAGTCCTTCCAGACGAAGTCTATTTTGTCGGCAACGCCGGCTTTCTGAGCCCGCTCCTTGGAAATGGCGATCTGTTCCGGTGACACGTTCAGCGCCGTCACCTGGGCTCCCTGCTGCGCCAGCTTGATTGCGAACGAGCCCCATCCGCTGCCGATCTCCACCACGGACATGCCGGGCTTCAATCTGAGCTTGGCGGTGGCCCGGGTGAGCTTGGCTGCCTGCGCCTGCTCGAGCGTATCGTCGGGCGAGCGGAAAAAGGCGCAGCTGTAGTTCAGGTCTTCGTCGAGAAACAGCTCGTAGAGTTCGGTCGAGAGGTCGTAGTGATGCCGCGCCTGGCGTTCCGCCCGTTCCACATCGTTCTGCTGCTGCCGGCGTCGCATGGCGCGCCAGCCGCGCCGCAACGCGCCCTGCACCTTGTGGCTCGCCAGCGGTCCGCGATTGATGGAAAAGAGGTAGAGAAGGTCGTAGCAGTCCGACCCCTCTTCGAACGTCAGTCCGCCGTCCATATAGGCCTCAGCCGCCTGCAACTCCGGATTGAGAAACAACTTCCATCGCAGCGCCCTGTCGTGCAGGCGCATGGTCACGCTCGGCCCGTCCTCACCGGTGCCGAACCGGTGCGGCGTGCCGTCAACATCGATAACGGTCAATTGTCCCTTGCGGACGAATGTCCTGAGCAGGTTGCTGAGTGGCCACATGGGCCCATGCACCTACAGACCAATGTCTGCCCAGTCAATTGACGCGTTGGTCGAACGGCTGCGCCGTTCAACTGACGCGGGTGCTACCGCACGAACCGGGCCGCCTTCAGAATCGCATCTGCGTTCAGGCCGTGATGCGCGAAGAGCTCGTCGATCGACCCTGACTGGCCGAAATGCTCCACACCCAGGGCACGCACCTTGTGGCCGTTGACCGCACCGAGCCAGGACAGCGTTTCGGGGTGAGCGTCGACAAGCGTGATGATATCGGCGTTGCGCGAGGCCTTTCCGAGCAACCGCTCGACATGGCTTGCAACGCCGTCCTCGCCGCGTTCGCGGGCCCGGCTTGCCGCGTGCCAGCCCGCGGACAGCCGGTCGGCGGACGTGATCGCCAGAACGCCCAGGCCCCGGTGACGCTCCGCAAGCAGGCCGGCCGCCTGAACCGCTTCCGGCGCGACTGCACCGGTGTAGGCCAGAATGAGGTTCGTTCCCGGTTCCGGCTCGCGCAGCCAGTACCCGCCCTGAATGACTGCCGCTTCCAGCTCCGGCGTCATGGCGCGCACGGGCTGATCGACGGGCCGTGTCGACAGTCTGAGATAGACCGAGCCGCCCTTCTCGTCGCGCAGCCAACCGGCGCGGGCCTCGACGTCCGGGTCTTCGGACTTCTCGCCCTCGCGCTGCATATAGTCGAACGCCCACCGCATGATCACCGAAAGCTCGTCGAGGAAGGCCGGCTCGAACGACGCCAGTCCGTCCTGCGCCATGCCGATAAGTGGTGTCGAAATCGACTGATGGGCGCCGCCTTCGGGCGCCAGAGTGATGCCGCTCGGCGTGGCGACCAGAATGAACCGCGCATCCTGATAGCAGGCGTAATTCAGGGAATCGAGTCCACGCTGAATAAAGGGATCGTACAATGTCCCGATCGGGATCAGGCGCTCGCCGAACAGCGAATGGGACAGGCCGGCTGCCCCGAGCATGAGGAACAGATTGTTCTCGGCAATGCCGAGCTCGATATGCTGTCCGCTCGGCCCCTTCTCCCAGCGCTGCGGGCTCATCAGACCACGGTCCTGAAAGATATCCGGCTCCGCTTCATGGCCGAACAGCCCGCACCGGTTCACCCACGGCCCGAGGTTCGTCGAGACGGTCACGTCCGGCGAGGTGGTGACGATGCGCCGGGCAAGCTCGCTGTCGCCCCGGGCGATGTCAGCCAGGATGCGGCCGAAGCCTTCCTGGGTCGACGCGGCACCCTTGGCCGCCGGCGTCTCGATAGCCTCGATGGGAATGCGTGCCGCCTTCAGCCGGCGGGTGCCTTTGCTCACAAACGGCACCGTCTCCAGAAACGCGCGCAGCGTTGCCGGATCGTGCTTCAGTCCGGCAAACGGCTCCCACTCCCCACCCGGCGCGATGCCGTTCGCGTCGCGGAAGCTGTCTATCTGCGCTGTGTTCATCAGGCCGGCATGATTGTCCTTGTGGCCCTGAAACGGGAGCCCAAGCCCCTTGATCGTGTAGGCGATGAAGCAGACCGGCCGGTCGTCGGGCGCGGCGTCAAACGCCTCGATCAGACTGGGAAGGTCGTGGCCGCCCAGATTGGTCATCAGTTCAGCGAGATCATCGTCCGAATACCTTGCGATGAGCGCCAGCGTGTCCGGCGCGTCGGAAAGGTCTGCCTCGAGTTGCCCGCGCCATGCAGCACCACCCTGGAAGGCGAGCGCGGAATAAAGCGTGTTGGGACAGGAATCGATCCATTCCCTCAGCCGCGCGCCGCCCGGTTCCGCAAAGACGGACTCCAGCGCATGGCCGTATTTCAGCGTGACCACATGCCAGCCCATGGTCTCGAACAGACCGACGACCTTGTGGAACAGCCGGTCCGAGACCACCGCGTCGAGGCTTTGCCGGTTGTAGTCGATGATCCACCAGCAATTGTGTAGACCGTGCTTCCAGCACTCGAGCAGGCACTCGTAGATGTTGCCCTCGTCCAACTCCGCGTCGCCGACAACGGCGACCATACGGCCCTCCGGCCAGTCGCCGCCCATCCCCTTGGCCCGCACGTAATCCTGGATGAGGCTCGCAAACGCCGTCATGGCGACGCCGAGCCCGACCGATCCGGTGGAGAAATCGACGTCGGCGGTGTCCTTCGTGCGCGAGGGGTAAGACTGCACCCCGCCGAACGCGCGGAAGTCCTGAAGCTTCTCCAGGGACTGGTTGCCCAGCAGATACTGAATCGCATGGAAGATCGGGCTCGCATGCGGCTTGACCGCGACCCGGTCCTGCGGCCGCAGCGCATGCAGATAGAGCGCCGTCATGATGGAGGCGCAGGACGCGGACGAGGCCTGATGGCCGCCGACCTTCAGACCGTCCGTACTCTCGCGCAGATGATTGGCGTTGTGGATCATCCACGTCGAGAGCCACAGAATCTTGCGCTGCAGATCGCGTAATACCGCGAGCTTGTCCGGTGCGATTGTCTGCGTCTGGACGGGTTCAATGGTTTGCGGAGCACTCATCGCTCATCGGGCCTCTGGAAATGGCGGGCATGCGCCCGCACGGACTGTCTCAGGCGCACGTCCTGCGCCCGTCGAATGCATGATACATGCAGGTCGGTGGTCAATCTTTCCAAATATTGCTAATGACGCACATGATTTTGGCATTATTCGTCTTTTTCTCGTGTTGTCCTGAAGAAAGTGACCAAAAATGAAACTCGATGCGATTGACCGCCGGCTGCTCACAGTCCTGCAGCAAAACGGCCGGATCCCGGTCACCGAACTTGCCGAAAAGGTCGGATTGACCACCAGCCCGTGCCTGCGGCGGCTCAAGAACCTGGAACGGTCGGGCACCATCAGGGGATATGGGGCGCACGTGGACCAGGAAAAGGTCGGACTGCCGGTCAGCGTGTTCATTTCCATCAAACTGGAACGCCAGCGCGAAGAAGCGCTTGAAAAGTTTGAGAATGCGATCCGGCAATGCCGCGAGGTCGTCGAATGCTACCTGATGACGGGCACGCGCGACTATCTGCTGCGCGTGGTGGCCAAAGACCTTGCCGACTATGAGCGCTTTCTCAAGGATACCCTCACCCGCATCGATGGCGTGGCGAGCATCGAATCGAGCTTCGCCCTCGCCCAGGTCAAACACTCGAACGCCCTGCCGATATCCGACTGACCCCGGACACACCGTCGGCAGTCAAAGGCCCCTTGCGCCCCGGTCACAATCCGATAGAACGCTTGCCTGTGAATCTCGCTGGCAATGCAATCATGAAAAGAAGGAACGGGCGATGAGCAAGGTGGCTTGGATCGGTCTTGGCGTCATGGGCTATCCGATGGCGGGGCACATCCGCGAAAAAGGCGGCCATGATCTGGTCGTTTACAACCGCACAGAGGAGAAAGCGCAGAAATGGGCCGACCAGTATGGCGGCGAGAGCGCGCCGACGCCGGCCGAGGCCGCGAAGGATGCGGACTTCGTCTTCATGTGCGTCGGCAACGACAACGACTTGCGCGACGTGACCCTTGGACCGGACGGCGCTTTCAGCGCACTCAACGACGGCACCATAGTCGTCGACAACACGACCGCCTCCGCCGGCATCGCCCGCGAACTCCATGACGCGGCGAAAGAGAAAGGCGCGGGCTTCCTCGACGCACCCGTGTCGGGGGGACAGGCAGGTGCCGAGGACGGCGTGCTCACGGTCATGGTCGGCGGAGACAAGGACGTCTATGCGAAGGCGGAACCCGTGATCCAGTGCTTCGCGCGCGCAGTCAATCTGATGGGACCGGTCGGTTCGGGCCAATTGACGAAAATGGTCAACCAGATCTGCTGTGTCGGGGTCATTCAGGGGCTGGCGGAAGGACTGCACTTCGCGAAGCAGGCCGACCTCGACATCCCCAAGGCGATGGACACGATCACCAAGGGCGCGGCCCAGTCCTGGCAGATGGAAAACCGCTGGGAGACGATGGTCAAAGGCGAGTTCGACTACGGCTTCGCCGTCGACTGGATGCGCAAGGATCTGTCCATCTGCATGGATGAGGCGCGCCGGAACGGCGCCAGCCTTCCCGTCACCGCCATGATCGAGCAGTTCTTTTCCGAGATCCAGCGTGCCGGCGGCAACCGCTGGGACAGCTCAAGCCTCATCACCCTGCTGGAGCGCTCCTGATCCATGGGCGACCCCACGTCTGAAGAGGCACGCGCCCTCGCTGAACGCGTCGGCAGCAACATGATGGACAAGAGTCCGGTGCTTCATCACTGGGGCATCGAGCTCGTGTCGATCGCCCCCGGCGCGGCCACCATGCGCATGACGATCCGCGACGATATGGCCAATCTGCACCGGAAATGCCATGGCGGCGTCCTGTTCACCATGGCCGACGCCTGCTTCGGCTTCTCCAGCAACGCCTACAACGACCGTGCCGTTGCCGCGTCCTGCGACATCCGCTTTCTCAAGCCCGCCGAGATCGGCGACGTCATCACCGCAACGACCACCGAGATCTGGCGCCGTGGCCGCAGTGGACTGTACGACGTCACCCTGACGAACCAGGACGGCGAGAAGATCGCGGTGATGCGCGGCCATTCCCGCCTGACCAGCGGGACGCATGTTGACGACAACCGGGATGCTCAGGAAAGCTGATTACTGCGGGTGTCGGCCGGATCGGACTAACCGCGGGCCTTTTCCTCACTCGCATAGTCGAGCGGCAGTTCGGTGGTGAACTTGATCTGCTCCATGGCGAAGCTCGAGCTCACATCGCTCAGTTCGATACTGGCGATCAGCTTCTTGTAGAATTTGTCGTAGTGCTCGATATCCGGCACAACCACACGCAGCAGGTAATCGACCTGGCCGCTCATCCGGTAGAATTCCACAACTTCCGGGAACTCCTGAATGGCCTCATGAAAGCGGTCAAGCCAGCTCTGCTCGTGCTGGCTGGTCGAGATGGACACAAAGACCGTTACACCGGCGCTGACCTTTTTCGGGTCCAACAGTGCCACGCGGCGTTGAATGATGCCCTTCTCTTCCATCTTCTGAATGCGCCGCCAGCACGGCGTGGTCGAGAGACCGACCTGACGGCCGATTTCGGCGACCGGCATCGTGCAATCCTTCTGCAAGATGGCGAGAATGTTGCGGTCCATCTTGTCGAGCATGGGCACCTCCAATTATGGAATTCTGTTTCTTTGTGACAGATAGACGACAAATATTTTGCGTCAATATCAGACAACGCGGCGCATATTAGGTATTTGTTCTAAGGCTGTCATCAACAGATCTGGACGGCCCACGGCGCAGGTGGGCTACAGGCGCGCGCGAACGGCCTGCTTCACGGCAGGCAGAACGCGCTTTTCAAACCACGGGTTCTTCTTAAGCCAGGCATTGTTGCGCCAGGACGGGTGCGGCAATGGAATGAGAGCGGGCCTGTCCGCCGTGAGACTATCGGGATTCCACGCCCTGACCGTTTCGGTCAGGGACGCGCCGCGCGCGGGGCCCAGGTGCCAGGATTGTGCGTAGCTTCCGACAAGCAGCACCAGCTCGAACTGCGGCAACAGCTCGAACAGGCGCGCCCGCCAAACGCGCGCGCATTCCTTGCGCGGCGGCAGGTCGCCGCCCTTCGCGTCCAGACCTGGAAAACAGAAGCCCATCGGCACGATGGCGATGCGCGATACGTCGTAGAATTCCTCGTCGGTTACGCCCATCCAGTCACGCAGCCGGTCGCCGGAGGGATCGGTGAACGGAACGCCCGATGCGTGCACCCGTGTGCCCGGGGCCTGCCCGCAAATGCAGATGCGCGCCGTTGCACTGATCTGGAACACGGGACGCGGCTCATGCGGCAACGGTTTGCCGTCCGGCGTCTCCAGGCAATGGCGGCAATTGCGAATGTCCTCTATAAGCGACGCAAGGTCTTTCTCCATCGCACCGTCCACTCATGCTTTGGCGCTGGGGCGCGAAGATACCGACGCGTGCCAGCGGTCGATGTTCGGCAAATCGTCCGGGCGGGCAATCCTCGCCGGCTTCATGAAGTCAACGGCCACCAGTGCGGTGATGTCGGCCACCGTAAAATCGTCTCCGGCAATGAACGGACGGTCTGCCAGTTCCTCGTTGAGCAGTGAAAGCATGGTCAGGACGCGCGGACGGTTCACCTCGCCCCAGGCGGCAACCTGGGGTTTTTCCATCTCCGCCATCGCCGGATGGAGATGACGAAACGTCTGCGCCACCGGAAACATCAGGTTGAGCTCCATGCGGCGCTGCCACATCTCGACGGTGGCACGGTCCAGTGCATCCTTGCCAAGAAGCGCCGGCTCCGGTTGCAACTCCTCGAAATAGCGGCAGATGGCCATGGATTCGCTGATGGCCGTCCCGTCACCCATCACCAGGACCGGGACCCGCTGCAGTGGATTGAGCGCCGCAAAGCCGGGCTTCTTGTGGTCGGATGCGTTGATGTCCACCTGCTCGTAATCCATCTGGATGCCCTTCTCGGCCAGAAAGATCCGGACCCGGCGCGGATTGGGCGCGCGTCCGTCCTCAACAATCTTCATGTCGTCACCTTCCTTGGACCTCTGCGTCATCCATTCTGCCTTCGCCTTATCCGGTCAACGCACACCCTCGCGCCAATCGCGTGGAGGAATGAAGGTGCCCGACCAGATTCCGCGCCGCGCCTGTCTGGCGCGCTCCTCTTCGGCAGGATACCGGCCATACGACACCGCCCAGCCCCGTTCAACAAGCCATCGGTTCAAATCGGCCTGACCAAGCCGGCAAACCGCAAGCAACCGGCCATGTTGATCGCGCTCGGCGCCCTCACAGGTTACGGACTTCCCCCGCACATGGTTTCGCAGAGCTGAGGCGGCTTCGTCGCCGCAGGGCCAGTCCATACCGTTGCGCCGGCACATCTGGTCACGTTCCGGTGCGTCGACGCCGACAAGACGAACCTCTGTGCCGTGGAGGCGCAGGCTGTCGCCGTCAAGCACCGACGCCGATCCCGTGACCTTAATGGGCTCCGCCTCAGGAAGCAGCCAGAGCGCGCCGAGTATTGCCAGAACGATCAGCGAAAAGACGAAGAAGTCCAACAGTTTGCTCGATCGTGTTCTGCGCAACAGAAATCTCAAGACCGGCCCCCTGCAGCGCGCGCACCGTGATTGGATTGAAATGGCATGCGGGCCGCCCGCGTTCGCGTGACCCTCCACCGCCAATTTGCGCCAAAAATGTACGAATTCCCGCAAATGTAAACGCGAAGTTAGGAAATTCTTTCCAAACATGAAAATGAGCAATTGGGCGCTGGCTCGGGTCGATCCGCCGACGGTGGAAAGACCCGTGTGCTTTTTCCCTCGCCCAGTTTCCAAGTCGGGTTGGATCCGGGAAACGACATGAGCGCAGCTGAAAACTCCGCGGCAGCCGGGGCGGACGTGACGGACACCGGATCCGTCGACACGCGCTCCCGGAGTTTTCAGGACGTGCGTGAAAACCTGGCCTACAAACCAGGTTCCAAGCCTGCCTTCGAGTATGAACTGCTGCTCATGTTCGTGCACAATGAACTGAGCGCCGCCCTCGCCATTCCGTTACTGGCCATCGTTGTCGCCATGGCATCAATGTTCTGGGCGCCCGCGAACGAGCTCATTTTGTGGCTGGCAATGGTCTTCATCTCGAAGGGCATTCTGCTCGCCATGTGCCGGCGGTTCACGAAAATCCCGCGCGGGCAGGTGAACGTCCAGAAATGGCGGACAAAGTTCGTTGCAGCCGAATTTGTCTACGGGATCACCTGGGCAAGCGTTGCCTTTGTCAGCGTCAACAGCACGGACCAGTCGCCGTACGTTTTCCTGTTCGCATGCCTGACGGTCGTCATCGCCATGCGCATGATGTTCGCTTCAACGGTCATGCCGATCGTGTATGTCGGCACCATTCCACTGACCGCGGCCATGGTCCTGCGTTTCACCATGCTCGATACGCCGTTCTATTGGGCAATGGCAGCATTGGCGGTCGGCGTCCACATATATTTCGTATTTATTTTAAAGGGTTTACACTCAACCGTTATGACAATGCTTGAGTATCGGGCGGAAAAGGAACTGCTGATCGCCGAGCTTGAACAGTCAAAGTCGATTTCCGACGAGGCCCGGCGACGCGCCGAGTCCGCAAACATCGCGAAATCCCGGTTTCTTGCCACCATGAGCCACGAGCTGCGGACACCCCTGAACGCAATTCTGGGGTTCTCCGAAGTGATGAAGTCCGAGATCCTCGGTCCGCACAGCAACCCCACCTACAAGGAATATGCTAACGACATCCATGAGAGCGGCGAGCATTTGTTGAACCTGATCAACGAAATCCTCGATCTGTCACGCATCGAGGCCGGGCGCTACGAACTCCAGGAAGAACCGATTGCGCTCGCCGACGTGGCCGAGGATTGCCACCGCCTGCTCAAACTGCGTGCGGAGAAGAAGGGCCTCCAGATCATCGAAAACTTTCAGGTCGGTCTTCCGAAACTCTGGGTCGACGAGCGCGCGATCCGTCAGGTCTGCCTGAACCTGCTCTCCAACGCCATCAAGTTCACACCTTCAGACGGCGCGATTTCCATCTCTGTCGGCGCCACACCGTCAGGCGGACAGTTCCTCAGCATCAATGACACCGGACCCGGCATTCCGGAGGAAGAAATCCCCCGCGTGCTGAAGAATTTCGGACAAGGTTCCCTGGCCCACCAGACGGCGGAGGGTGGGACCGGTCTCGGTCTGCCCATCGTCATGGGGCTCGTCGAATTGCACGGCGGCACGTTCGATATAAAGAGCAAATTGCGGCAGGGAACGCTTGTAACGGTCACATTCCCGCCAGAACGCGTCATGCAAACGCTGCCGCGGCTGGCCGAACCGGGCGAACCGCATACGGCGCTCCCAAACGCACAAGCGGCAACCGGCTCGCAATCGGGCTGGCGCGAACGGCATAACGCGTCGCATCTTGAACGTCACAGCGCGTGACCCACCACGTTACGCTTTGTCCACGTTGTTTGTTTTACAGCCCGGGCTGCTTACATAATTGGGATGATGATTCGCACACAGACAGGAGTGGTGCGCCCAAAAAAGGCTGACGTCGCATGAGTTCCTGGATTGCACTCGGGCTGCTGATCGTAGCCGGCGCCGTCCTCGTTCTGAACAACGACGCAGGCACGGTCGCCGGTTTCGAACCGGGTGATTTCGCCGGTATCGTCGCCGGGCTCGCGCTTCTGGTCTTCCTTGGAGGCTCCATGCTGAGCGGATACCGGGGTCGGTTTACCGGTGCCGTCCGTGATGCTCTGTTCTGGGGTGTCCTCGGTGTGGTGCTGATTGCCGGATACAGCTATCGCGATCAGGTGATGCCGCTGGTTCACCGCATTGGCGGGGAACTCGTCCCCGGCATGCCGATGAGTGTCAATACCGGCGATGCGCAAACGACGGGCGTGCGTATCCGCAAACAGGCCGACGGCCACTTTCTCGCCCATACGCGAACAAACGGGACGAGAGTGGACATGATCGTCGACACAGGTGCCTCCACGGTGGTGCTCCGCCCATCCGATGCGGAACGCGTTGGCATCAATCTTGACGGACTGAACTATTCCGTACCCGTGCGCACCGCGAACGGAACGGCCTTTGCTGCACGCGTTAGGCTTAACAACGTGTCGATCGGCTCTGTTACCGTTAACAACGTGGAAGCACTCGTGACCAAGCCCGGTGCGCTCCACGAAAGCCTGCTCGGTATGAGTTTTTTAAGCCGTTTACGTTCTTATGAATTCTCCGGAGATTTCCTGACACTACGGAGCTAGTTTTCTGAACTCGGAAAGCTGGTCTTTGAGGTTATCTCCCCGGGGGTTCCTGCGTATGGCGTACAGTTCCGGCGTCAAAACCTTTTTGCGCGAAGCGGTGTCCTGGGGCGCCGTGGTGGCAATCGGTTTCGGCTGCGTCTACTTCTTCGACGACATGAGGCAGTTCGCCGCCCGGACGATCGCCGTCGTCGCCGACAATCATAGACCCGACATTCAGGAGCCCGTCAGCAACAAGAACGGTTTTGAGAGATCCGTGACGCTGAAGGCGGACCGCCAAGGCCACTTCTACACCAAAGCCAACGTAAATGGCCGCGCCATCGCCGTGATGGTCGACACCGGGGCAACAGCAATCGCGCTGCCCTACGAGGATGCGGACCGCCTCGGTCTGCGGCCACGCGACTCCGAGTTCACGCACAAGGTGAGCACGGCCAACGGCATTGCGCGTGCTGCGCCCGTGTCGCTGCACAGCGTCGAGATCGGCGACGTGGAAGTGCGCAACGTACGCGGTCTGGTTTTGGCGCCTGGCAGGTTGACGGTCACATTGCTGGGTATGGAGTTCATCCGGCGGCTGGAGCGCTTCGAACTGCGCGGCAACACGCTGGTGCTCGTCGAGTAGCATCGACACCGGACGGATCGGCGAACATTGTTGCGTTGCGCCAATTCGGCTATCAAGCACCCTCGAACGCGCGAGAAAGTGCTGAGGCCATGTTTCCAGAACCGCGAACCGACCTGACGCCGAATTCGGCGGATTTCGAGCGATTGCCCTTCATCAAGCCGACCGGCTTTCGGGAATACGACGCCCGCTGGCTGTACCCGCAGGAAATCAACCTCATGGGACTGCAGGCGATCGGCCTCGGTCTTGCGGAACTGTTCCGCAGACGCAACGTTCCGCTCCGCATTGTTACGGGTCACGACTACCGCTCCTATTCGGCCGCCATCAAACAGGCGCTGATGTCCGGCATGCTCGCCGGGGGCATGGAGGTGCATGACATCGGCCTCGCTCTTTCGCCAATGGCCTATTTCGCCCAGTTCGATCTGGATGTCGAAGGTGTGGCCATGGTCACCGCCAGCCACAACGACAATGGCTGGACGGGCATCAAGATGGGGCTGGCGCGGCCTCTGACGTTCGGACCCGACGAAGTCACCGAGTTGAAGGAGATCGTCTTCCAAGCCGCGTTCAAGGCTGACGGCGGCGGCACGTACACCTTTCATCCAGATGTCCGGGAGCGTTACATCGCCGATCTAGCGAACCGGGCGAAACTCAAGCGAAACCTCAAGATCGTGGTGGCTTGCGGAAACGGCACCGCCGGTGCATTCGCGCCGGAGGTCCTCGAAGCGGTCGGATGCGATGTGACGCCGCTGCACTGCGACCTCAATCACAGCTTCCCGAACTACAATCCGAATCCGGAAGACATGAAGATGCTGGATTCGCTGCGCGAGGCGGTGCTCGCCTCAAAGGCAGACGTCGGGTTTGCATTCGATGGAGACGGCGACCGCTGCGGCGTCGTCGACAATGAAGGAAACGCCATTTTCGCCGACAAGGTCGGTGTCATGCTGGCGCGCGACATTTCGGCCCGGCACGCCGACGCGAAGTTCGTCGCGGACGTCAAATCGACCGGACTGTTCCTGACCGACCCGGTTCTGGCCGAGAACGGTGCGTCCTGCAGCTACTGGAAAACCGGCCATTCCTACATGAAGCGCTACAGCCACGAGACCGGCGCGCTGGTCGGATTCGAGAAATCGGGCCATTTTTTCTTCAGTCCGCCACTCGGGCGTGGGTACGACGACGGTCTGGTCGCCGCGCTTGCGGTGTGCGACATGCTCGACCATGCGAGCGATCAGTCCATGGCGAACCTGGAGCGCGCCCTGCCCCGGACCTGGCAATCGCCGACCATGTCGCCCCATTGTGCCGACGAGATCAAATATGACGTGGTCGACCGGGCGGTCTCGCATTTTTCCGATGTGGCGTCGAACGGCGGACAGCTCGCCGGCCAGAGCATTCGCGATCTGATCACCGTGAACGGTATTCGCATCGTGCTGGAGGACGGGACCTGGGGATTGCTGCGCGCCTCCTCCAACAAGCCCGAACTGGTCGTGGTCGTCGAAAGCCCGACATCGGAGGAGAACATGCGCGCGATCTTCGGCGAGATCGACGCATACCTCGCGAAGCAGCCTGAAGTGGGCGAGTACAACCAGAAAATCTGAGACCGTTGCGGCTCGCTGAGAAACGAGCCCCTGATTTCCCACATGACGTGAAATCACAATCAGGCAACACCATATGGACAGGAGGGGCCTAGGTTTCGTACCTAGGAAGGGGATGTTAGGCAAAAGTTGAGACTGTCTGGGCTTTAATCGTTCAGATTGCACGCTCACGCAGGTACAAGCGCATATGACCGCACCGCGCCAATTCAGTATGGTTGACAAGCTTTGGCGAACCGTGCGCTACCGCCTGCACATCCCGATGCTCCGCAACAAAGCGACCCCGGAACATATCGCGCGCGGCGTCATGATCGGGATGGTCTGGGCCATGACCCCCTTCTTCGGTCTTCACATGGCGCTGGTGTTCATCACGTGGATTGTGGCGACGCGCGTGTTCGGGTGGGACTTCTGCCTTGTGAACGGCCTCGCCTGGACCTGGACCACCAACATCGTCACCATCGTACCGGCCTATTATCTGTTCTACCTGACCGGGCAGATGCTGATGGGGAATTTCTCGGACCCGCTCGGCTACGAGGCCTTCCGGTCGTTGTTCGTGCTTTCGGAAAACCCGGATGCCGGTTTGTTCACAACACTTGCGGCACAGCTCGAGGTGCTCTGGAAATTCTTCGGAATTCCGTTGTTTGTGGGCTCGGCGGTGTGGGCGGTGATCAGCGGATGGGCGTCCTACAAGCTCAGCTACGGCTTCGTGCAGCGCTATCAGGAGCTGCGCGCACGAAGAATGGCCAAGGCGAGAAAGCCGAAGAAGCGCTCGAAGTTCAAGCCCCTCCCGTCCGGACCGCAGGGCGAGCAAAAAGCCTGAGCGCCGACCGGCCGCCCCTCCAAACCGCTAGAGCGTTGCGAAAAACCGAACCGCGATGACCGCAAGAAATGTCGCGAACGCAAGTTCGAGCTTGCGCCGCGAAATGCCGTGCGCGAGCCGCACACCGAGCGGCGCGGCCAGCACGCTGACCGGCACGATGATGAGCGCACTCAGAACGCTCACATAACCCAACGATCCCGGCGGCGTGCCCGCAACGCCCCAACCGGCCCAGATGAAACCGAGGGTCCCGGGGACCGCGATCAGCGGTCCGAAACCGGAAGACGTGGCCACTGCCTGATGGATCGACCGCCCGTACAACGTCATCATCATGGTGATGAAGGCCCCGCCGCCGATGCTCATCAGCGTCGAAATCGCGCCCACGAACAGGCCGTAAAGACTGCGCCACGGATTGCCCGGAACCGCGTCGCCCAGTTTCCAGCTTTCACGTCCGAAGAAGAGCTTCAGGGACATAATCGTTGCCGCACCGGCCCAGATCGCCGTGAGGATTTCGGTGTTGGAATAGCGGGCCACGACCGCGCCGACGGCGACGCCGACGATAACAGGCACCGCCATGGTGCGGATGATGTCCATATCCACCGCACCCTTCGCCTTGTGCGACACGAACGAACGCAGCGATGTCGGCAGGATGACGGCGAGCGATGTGCCGACGCACATGTGCATGATCACCGCATCTTCGACGCCCATGGCGGAGAACAGCTCATAGAGGATCGGCACCATGACGCCGCCGCCGCCGATGCCGAGCAGGCCGGCAAGCACGCCCATGACGAGCCCGCCGCCAAGCATCAGCGCCAGCAGCCAGACGATTTCGCCCGCCGGCAATCCGAGATCCATGAAAACCCCCGCCCCCGCGGCTATTCAGCCGCCACCGGAGGCATATGCATACGCGCATCGCGAAGGTGCGCCAAGCACTCTTTGAGAACCTCGATACCGGCGTCGCTGCGCGCGCCCTCCTCGCTCAAGCGGCGGCGGAACGCGCGCGCGCCGGGCTGCCCGTGATACAGGCCGAGGATGTGCCGGGTCAGGTGATGCAGGCGCGTGCCGCACGCCAGTTCACGCTCGGCATAAGGGATGTAGCGCTCGAGGACATCCTCGCGATTTCGGGCCGGCCCACGTCCTTCGCCAAAAATGCGCGCATCGACCTCGGCGAGCAGGTAGGGATTGTGATAGGCGGCACGTCCCATCATTACGCCGTCGACAAAGGCGAGATGATCTTCGGCTTCGGCCACGGTCTCGATACCGCCATTGATGCAGATCTCAAGGCCGGCGAATCTCCGCTTCAGCCTGTGGACCCGGTCGTGGTCGAGCGGCGGCACATCGCGGTTCTCTTTCGGGCTCAGTCCTTCGAGCCACGCCTTGCGCGCATGGACGATGAAGGTACGGCAACCCGCATCCGCGACCGCTGACACGAACCGGTCGAGGTCCTGCTCCGCGTCCTGGTCGTCGATGCCGATGCGGCACTTTACGGTGACCGGTACACCGGCCGCGTCCTGCATGGCGTCAACGCAGCGCGCCACGAGGTCCGGTTCGGCCATGAGACACGCGCCGAACCGTCCCGACTGCACCCGGTCCGACGGACAGCCGATGTTGAGGTTGATCTCGCGGTATCCGAACCCTTCGCCGATGCGCGCCGCCGCGGCGAGCTGCGCCGGGTCGCTGCCTCCCAGTTGCAGCGCGACCGGCTGTTCCGCCGGATCGAAACCGAGCAGACGCGTCCTGTCGCCGTGAACCACCGCCGCCGCCGTCACCATCTCGGTATAGAGCAGCGCGCGCGACGACATCAGCCGCATGAAGTAACGGCAGTGCCGGTCCGTCCACTCCATCATGGGCGCAACGGAGAAACGCCGGTCCACCGGGGCATATGTCGGGGAATTTTCGTCCATAACCGCAGTCCATACGCGCGCCCCTGCGGCCATGTCAAACCTGTCTGCGTTCCAGGTGCACACATAGCGCACACGAAACGGACAGGGAAAGGTACGGAAACTTTGCGGCTATTTCCTGCCCCTCAGACAGTTTCAGATTGCAGAGAGTGCGCTATGCAGCAGATGACTTTCCGATACGCCTGACATCTACATCGGGATGTCCGCAATGGCTTCGAATGCGGACGCGAATTAAACGGTCGCCCAATGGCCGGAAAGTGCCGATAGCTGGCTTAAGTTGATCGGGCGCTTTCCGATGTCATCTGTAAAGGCTGACTTCAGCCACCGCGAGATCGGCGGAAAAAGCTCTCCCTATGGCAACGAGCCCCAGTCGTCTGAGCCGCTTGACGTTCAGTGGCACCCCAATTCGATGAGGAGCAAAGTCCTTGAAAGGCAGCTCTATGGTTTTCCAATCAGGTGTTGTCGTGAAGTGAGCCCTGTAGGACATTCATGGACGGACATTGTCGGGCGTACGCAAGTGAACAGAGTAGTCCTCGCCATTTCCGCGAACAACCAGCCTAATGCCAGTGTACTCAGAAGCGTCGAGTGCAGCCGATTCAGGCGCTAGGTCTAATGAGGCCTGCACGAAACCGCCATTGTTGTCCAAACGCACATCTCCGCGAAGGCGGACACAGCGCCGGCCGTCAATTGTATCCAACGATATGGTGGCGGTCGAAACACCGCCCATGACCTGGTCGCTGACAACACGCCATCGTGTTCCCAGCGGGGAGCTCAGCGTCGCACCTGAAAAACCATCAATCAACATTGCATCAGAGTGAGCTTGCGCAGCGCTTGCCAAAAGAACGATCCCCGCCACGGCGCAGAACCAGAGGCGCCCTGCAACCAAAAGTCGAAATTGATGGATCTCGTTTCTGCTAAGCATTCCAAAACGGTCGTCATCACAGCGGCAGCAGCACGGCAGTTAAGTGCCGATTTTGTTGAAAAAGTCGGTTGCTGGTGGTTGCGAACAGTGATTCCGTTTTCCTTGACGATAGGTCTGGGAGGACGGATAGATGATGGGCTTTCAG
>JANQLP010000220.1 GCA_028280515.1 Hyphomicrobiales bacterium | reverse complement strand
CTTGAAACGCTCAGGCGCGGCATCCAGGAGGCGAAGTGATGGCGACCCCGGACCGGGATGTCGGCAAGGACGCGGTCGTCCAGAAAGGGTGGATCGCCGCGTACAAATGGCTGGCGCTGCGGCGCTTCAGCCAGATCGCCATACTCGCCATGTTCATGTCGGGCCCTTGGTTCGGCATATGGATTCTGAAGGGCAACATTGCCTCAAGCTCATTGCTCGACACCATCCCGATGACCGATCCGCTGCTGTTCCTGCAGATGCTCGCCGCGGGGTTCTTCGGCATCGCCAGCACCGCCGTGATCGGCGCGGCGGTAATCGCCGTCTTCTTCCTGATTGTCGGCGGGCGCGTCTATTGCTCGTGGGTGTGCCCGATGAATTTCGTGACGGACGCGGCCTACTGGGTGCGCCGGCGGTTCGCGATCAAGTCGAACACGCATATCAGCCGCAACATCCGCTACTGGGTCTTGGCCATGGTGCTGATCGTGGCGGCGCTCACCGGCACGCTGGCCTACGAACTCGTCAATCCCGTCTCGGTGCTCTACCGCGGCCTGATCTTCGGCATGGGCGCAGGGTGGGCCGTCGTGCTCGGCATATTCCTGTTCGATCTGTTCGTCCTGCAGCGCGGTTGGTGCGGCCATATCTGTCCCATGGGCGCGGCCTACGCGCTCATCGGACGCGGCAGTCTGATCCGCGCGCGCGCCGACCGCCGCGAGGCTTGCGACAACTGCATGGAGTGCTTCGCTGTCTGCCCGGAGCCGCATGTCATCTCGCCGGCGCTTAGGGGCAAGGACGGGACCAGCACGGTGATTTACTCGGGCGACTGCACCAATTGCGGGCGCTGCATCGATGTCTGTCCGGAGGATGTTTTCAGTTTCGGCCTGCGGTTCCCGGCGGTGCGCCGGCCGCAGGAATGGATCACACCGGCTGAAGGAAAGGCCGGTTCATAGAGGTTTCGCGGACGCCGTCATGTTGTGGATCAGAGCTGCTCACAACGTGACGACGAAGCGAGCGACGAAGGAGGGTAGGATGAGAAAGATGCTGATGCTGGCGGCCGCCTTGATGATTGGTGGTCTGACCTGGAGCGTGCCGGGCATCGCCGACGTCATGTCGCTGCGCGGCGACAAGGCACTCGACGCTAAGGCAACCGCGCCCGACAGGCGCCGTCAGGTGACTGACGATGAGGGTTTCAAGCGCGACTGGAAAGAGCAACCACCGCTCATCCCGCACAAGATCGACAAGGACCAGGTCACGCTCGATGTGAACACCTGCATGCGGTGCCATGGACCGGACACCTACAAGGAGGAAAACGCGCCCAAGGTCGCGGACAGCCACTTCATTGCCGCTGATGGCACGAAGATGGAGACGCTGAACATGCGGCGCTACTTCTGCAGCCAGTGCCATGTGCCGCAGTTGGACGCGAAGCCGCTTGTCGACAACACGTTCAAATCCAACTGAGCCGGTGGCGCGCGAGGATATCGGCCTGCATAACACGCACGTCGGGTTCGGTGCGCCGCAAGCCGTACCGAACTCGCGACTGCGCGGCAAAACGGGGGAGCAACACCGATGGCGAAATCGCCGAACGAAAATCAAAAGCCGGGATTTTTCCGGCGGCTCTGGAGGGGGTTCACCACACCGAGCGCGCGTTATTCATCCGGCGCGCTGCTCGTGGTCGGCGTGTTCGCCGGGGTGATCTTCTGGGGCGGGTTCAACTGGGCCATGGAAGCCACGAACACCGAGGCCTTCTGCATCTCCTGCCACGAGATGCGCGACAATGTGTATGAGGAGTACACGGAGACCATTCACTACAACAACCGCACGGGCGTGCGCGCGGTGTGCGCGGACTGCCACGTTCCGAAAGAGTGGATACACAAGGTCGTCCGCAAGATCCGCGCGACCAACGAGCTGTATCATCATTTCATGGGCTCGATCGATACAAAGGAGAAGTTCAACGCAAAACGGCTGGAACTGGCGGAGCTTGTGTGGGCCTCGATGAAGGCAACGGATTCACGCGAGTGCCGCAACTGCCACGATTTCGAGTCCATGGACCTGGAGAAGCAGGAAACGCGCAGCGCGGACCGGCACGAGGAAGGTTTCGACGACGGAAAGACCTGTATCGACTGCCACAAGGGTATCGCACACAAGCTGCCCAAGGGCGCATACGATGAGAAGGAAAAGGCCGAAACCGGCGTGCAGGTTCCGCAATCGGCAAAGGAGACGGCCAAGGCCATGCAGGCGTATCTGAAGAAGGACGGACAGTAGGAGGCCGGCATGGCTCGCAAGACCGATCGCGGCGCGGTTCCGTCCGCCCGTCCGAACGTGGCGCTCGGGCGGGGCGGAGACGGGACCGAAACCGCAGCGTGGATTTGCTCGCGGCAGTCGACCTCGCCGAAGCTGCTGGCACCGCCCGGACCGGAAGAGGCTGAGCTTGAAACCATGATCAGGGCGGCCGTTTCCGCGCCAGATCATGGCCGGTTGCGGCCCTGGCGGTTCATTCGTATTGCCGATGCGGGACGTGATGCGCTCGGCGAATTGTTCGCAGATGCCAAGCGGCGCAAGGACCCGGATTGCTCCGTCGCCGACCTGGAACGCGAACGCGACCGTGCGGCGCGCGCGCCGGGGCTCGTCGCGGTGGTTGCGTGCATCGACTGCAGTTGCGACATCCCGGAGCACGAGCAATTTATATCGGTGGGGGCCGCGGTTCAGAACCTGCTGCTGGTGGCACACGCCTTCGGCTATGGCGCGCGGCTGGTCAGCGGCGCCAAGACCCGCGATCGGCAGCTGTGTGCGGGTCTGGGCCTCAACGCCGCAGAGGAACTGGTCGGGTTCATCTGCATCGGGACGCCCGTCAAACCGGCAAGGCACCGCAGCCGCCCCGATCCGGGCGACCATCTCTCGGTCTGGTCGAGACTGCCCGGGCGTGAGGAGCAATAGAACCTATTCCGGCTTTCGCTCTGCGATCAATCCGCGGGCCAACCCCAGGAAATCCTTGATCAGCGGCCGGTTCTTTCGTGACGCGAGACAGACGATGAAGGCCCGGGTGAAGATGTCCGCGTCGTCGACCGCAAGCGGTCGAATGTCATCGTGCGGCGCATAGACGGTTTCCGATATGACGCCAATCCCCATGTTGCGGATGACCGCCTCGCGCACACCCTCGCGGCTGTCCATCTCGAACACCGGACTGATGGTGATGCCGGCTTCTGCGGCGGCGTGGTCGAAGGCCGCCTGCGTCGTCGAGCGGGCGGTGCGGACCACCATGTCCTCGCCGTCGAGGTCCGCAAGGCGGACATGCCTGCGGTCGGCGAGGCGATGGGTCCTGTTCACCACGACGAAAACCTTGTGGCGCCGGTAGAACAGGGAATGGACCTCGGGGTCGTCGAATTCCCGGCTGACGATGCCGATATCGCTGTGGAACTGTTTGAGATCGTCGACGATGCTCTCGCTGGAGCGAAGCTGCACCGAGCATTTGATGCCGGGCCATCTTTTTCGCAGTGCCACCAGCAGTTCCATGACATCGTACGGACGCACGGCACAGAATTTGAGCTCGCCCGCGCCAAGCGTCTTGAGCGACCTCAGATAGTCGATCGCCTCCTGCTCGTGACCGAAAATGTCACTGGTGATCGCATAGAGGTTCTCGCCTTCGGGCGTGAGCTGGATCTGCCGCTTCCGGCGGTGCAGAAGCTGGACGCCGAAGTGCTTTTCCAGAGTCCCGACATGGGTGGAGATCGTCGGCTGGCCGACGTGCAGATGGGCGGCGGCGTCGGTGAAACTGCCGAGTTCGACGACATAATGAAACGCCTGAAGCCACTTGTGATACATCTATTCAATAAATGACTGATGCGAGAAATCCGATTTTTCTTGATGTAAGCGGCGATGGTATGATGCTGTCAATCGCAATTCCCGCTGCCCGCGAAGGACTGCCTTCCGATGACGCAAAAAAACCCCGTGACCGTGAACGGCCGCAGCTACAACTGGCCGAGCGAACCCCTTGTCGTGATCTGTTGCGACGGCAGCGAGCCCGACTATATGGAGCAGGCGCGGGCCCGGGGCCTGATGCCCAGTCTCGACGCCATCATCGAGAAGGGTGAAAACCTGCGCGGCCTGTCGGTGGTGCCGAGCTTCACCAATCCGAACAATCTGTCGATCGTCACGGGCACGCCGCCGGCGGTTCACGGCATTTCAGGGAACTATTTCCTCGACACCGAAACCGGGGAAGAGGTGATGATGAACGACCCGAAGTTCCTTGGGGCGCCGACCATCTTTGAAGCCTTTCAGAAAGCCGGAGCGCGGGTGGCGGTCGTCACCGCGAAGGACAAGTTGCGGCGGCTGTTGGGCAACAATCTCGTGTTCGACGGCACGGCGGTTTCGTTTTCATCGGAAAAGGCGGACGAGGCGACGCTCGCCGAGCACGGGATCGAGAATGTCTGCGAACTGGTCGGCATGGACGTTCCCGAGGTTTATTCCGCCGGGCTGTCGGAGTTCGTCTTTGCCGCCGGTGTCAAACTGCTTGAAACGTTCAATCCCGACCTCATGTACCTGTCGACGACCGATTACGTGCAGCACAAGTTTGCGCCCGATACGGACGGTGCGAATGCCTTCTATGTGATGATGGACAAGTATCTGGGCGAACTGGACGCGGCGGGCGCAACCATCGTGCTGACCGCCGATCACGGCATGAAGGCCAAGACAAACGCCGACGGGACACCTGACGTCATCTATCTGCAGGATCAGCTCGACGAATGGCTCGGTGCCGGCGCCGCGAAGGTGATCCTGCCGATCACCGACCCCTACGTGGTGCATCACGGCGCGCTCGGCTCGTTCGCAACGGTCTATCTCGACAGCTCGGTCGATGCGCAGGCGATTGCCGACCGCATCGCCGCGCTTTCCGGCATCCATGTGGTGTACGACAATGCACGCGGCTGCAAGGAATTCGAGCTGCCGCCGGAGCGCCTTGGCGATCTCATCGTGGTCTCGCGCGACAGCAAGGTGCTCGGCACGCGGGAAGCGGAACATGATTTGTCGGCACTGAAGGAGCCGCTGCGGTCGCACGGCGGCATCACCGAGCAGGAAATCCCGATTGTGGTCAATCGCCGGACGGCGGGTTTGCATCAGCCGTTGCGGAACTTCGATGCGTTTGCAATCGGCCTCAATCACGTCGCGCGGGCGGCGCAGGCGGCGGAGTAGGGAGAGATGTCATGAACGAGATGTCAGTGAAACAACCGGTCATCAAGGAGGCGATGCGCATTGGCGGGCGGCGCGTCGAGACCAAGGACGTGATCGAAGTGCGGTATCCCTACACCGACGAGGTGATCGGGACCGTGCCGGCGGGCGCGGCGGAGCATGCGCGCGAGGCGTTCGAGATTGCCGCAAACTACACGCCGAAGCTCAGCCGCTACGAGCGTCAGCAGATCCTGTTCCGGGCGGCGGAGCTCATTCGCGACCGTCGCGAAGCGATCGCCGACGTTCTCACGCTTGAGCTCGGCATCTGCAAACAGCACTCGCTCTACGAGACCGGACGGTCCTACGACGTGTTCACGCTTGCCGGCCAGCTCGCGATTCTCGACGACGGTCAGATCTTCTCGTGCGACCTGACGCCCCACGGCAAGGACCGGAAGATCTACACCAAGCGGGAGCCGGTGCGCGCTATCTCGGCGATCACGCCGTTCAACCATCCTCTCAACATGGTGGCGCACAAGATCGCACCGGCCATCGCCACCAACAATTGCGTGGTGTGCAAGCCGGCCGAGCTCACGCCGCTCACCGCGATCACGCTGGCGGATATTCTCTACGAGGCGGGCCTGCCGCCGGAGATGTTCCAGATCGTCACCGGCTGGCCGAAGGACATCGGCGAGGAGATGGTGGTCAACGAGAACATCGACATCGTCACGTTTACCGGCGGCGTCGCGGTCGGCAAGATCATCGCCGGCAAGGCCGGCTACAAGCGCGCGGCGCTCGAACTCGGCGGCAACGATCCGCTGATCGTGCTGAACGACCTCGATGCGTCCGACCTGGACAGGGCTGCGTCCGTGGCGGTCGCCGGAGCGACCGGCAACTCCGGTCAGCGCTGCACGGCGGTGAAGCGGATCCTGGCGCAGGAGGACATTGCCGATGCGCTGGTCCCACTGATCCTCGACAAGGCGAAAGCCATCAGGTTCGGCGATCCGCGGGACCCCGAGACTGAGCTCGGATGTGTCATTCACGAGGAGGCCGCGGCGACTTTCGAGCGCCGTGTCTATGAAGCGGAAAAACAGGGCGCAAAGGTGCTGTACGATCCGGGCCGGCAGGGTGCGCTGTTGCCGCCGATCGTCGTCGATCACGTGCCCCACGACAGCGAGCTCGTATTCGAGGAGACGTTCGGTCCGGTTGTTCCGATCGTGCGGGTGCCGAACGACGATGCGGAGGTCATGGCGATTTCCAACTCGACGCCCTTTGGTCTGTCGGCCGGCGTGTGCACCAACAGGCTCGACCGGATCACGAGCTTTATCGACGGCTTGAACGTTGGCACCGTCAACATCTGGGAGGCGCCGGGCTACCGGATCGAGATGTCTCCCTTCGGCGGCATCAAGGACTCCGGCAACGGCGTCAAGGAAGGCGTGCTCGAGGCGATGAAGTTCTTCACGAATGTGAAGACCTATTCGCTGCCGTGGCCTGTCTGACCGCCAACGGGTTCAATCTGATCTGAAAGCCGAGCCCGCGCGGACCACCGCGCGGGCGTCGTGAGTCGGCGCCCGGGCATCCATCCTGCGCGCACGCCACAAAAGTCCCGCAAAATCTCTGGATTTCAGCGCGTTTTGCGCTGTATAAAGGGAGAGAACGCATAATTCTGCAATTTCCGGAAAGTTTGCAAAATAATGCAGGATTTTGGACAGGCATTCTCTCTGGCCTTTCACCTGTTGTGGACGGCGGACGCGGACCTGATGGAAATCATCGGCCTGTCCCTGCGCGTCAGCCTGATAGCGATGGCGGTTTCGTGCGCCATTGCGCTGCCGATCGGCGCGGCTCTCGGCATGAGCCGGTTTCGCGGCCGCGGTGCGCTGATCATCCTTCTGAATGCCATGATGGGCCTGCCGCCGGTGGTGGTGGGCTTGTGCGTTTATCTAATGCTGTCACGCGCGGGACCCTTCGGGTGGCTTGGCTTGCTCTACACGCCGACCGCCATGATCATCGCGCAATCGATCCTGATCACGCCGATCATCGCCGCGCTGTCGCGGCAGGTGATTGAGGACCTTCACGGCGAGTATGCCGAGCAGTTCCGCTCAATGTGCGTTCCCGTCCGCACCGCCATTGCGACGTTGCTCTGGGATGCGCGCTACTCGTTGCTGACGGTCGCGCTCGCCGGCTTCGGGCGTGCGGTTGCCGAGGTCGGGGCAGTGATCATCGTTGGCGGCAATATCGATCATCTTACCCGCGTGATGACCACGGCCATCGCCCTGGAGACGTCGAAGGGCGATCTCGCTCTGGCGCTGGCGCTCGGCATGGTGCTGTTGCTGATCGCGCTGGTGATCAATGCGGGCGTGATGGCACTGCGCATGACGGCGACGAGGTACTCCTATGCTTGACACCATAACCAGATACGAAGGCCGGGATGCGGTCGGCATCGACGGGGCGGATGAGCCGCCTGTGCTGCCGTGCGATGCCCGCGGGCTATGCTTCGAGGCCGGTGGTGAGCTTCTGATCGATCACGTTGATCTCAAGCTCGGGTCGGGCGCCGTGACGGTCATCATGGGTCCGAACGGGGCCGGCAAGACCATTCTCGTCCGGCTGCTCCACGGCATGCTGGAGCCAAGCGCCGGCGAGATCCTGTGGGGCGGGCGCACTCTCTGCGAGGAGACGCGCAAGCGGCAGGCGATGGTGTTCCAGACTCCGGTTCTGTTGCGGCGGTCGGTCGAAGCGAATATCGCCTTTGCCCTGCGCCTTCACGGTGAGAACGGACACGCGCGCTGCATGCAGACCCTCGAGGAAGCCGGACTCGCCGACAAGGCCCGCCAGCCCGCCCGCCTGCTTTCGGGCGGCGAACGTCAGCGGCTGGCCATCGCGCGTGCGCTGGCAGCGGACCCGGAGGTTCTGTTCCTCGACGAGGCGACGGCGAGCCTCGATCCGGGATCGGTTCTGGCGATCGAGGAGACCGTCCTGTCCGCCCGCGACCGGGGCGTGAAGATCATCTTCATCACCCACGACATCGGCCAGGCACGCCGGCTCGGCGACGACATCGTCTTCATGCACCAGGGCCGGATCGTCGAGCGCGCGCCTGCCAGCGAGTTTTTCGAGCATCCGGCTTCACGCGCCGCCAGGGACTATCTCGCAGGGCGCATTGTGCTGTGATAAAAAATGCAATGAAAACAAAGGAGTAAATCTATGAAGTGCGTTGGTTTCCTGAAGATCGGGATGGTGCTGGCCGGAGGCGTGTGGCTGATGGCCGGTGCGGCTCAGGCCGATCAGTCGATCATCGTTCAGTCGACCACATCGACGCAGAACTCGGGCCTCTACAAGCACCTGCTTCCGATCTTCAAGGACAAGACCGGCATCCAGGTCAATGTGGTCGCCGTCGGCACCGGACAGGCTATCAAGAACGCCCGGAACTGTGACGGCGACGTGCTGCTGGTGCACGCCAAGCCGGCGGAGGAGAAGTTCGTCGAGGACGGCTACGGCGTCAAACGGTCCGACCTCATGTACAACGATTTCATAATCGTCGGCCCGCAATCCGACCCCGCCAAGGTGGCCGGTATGAAGAGCGCGCCCGAGGCGCTGAAGAAGATCGCAGGCGCTGAGGCGAATTTCGCATCGCGCGGCGACAACTCGGGAACGCACAAGAAGGAAAAGCGCCTTTGGAAGGCTTCCGGTATCGATCCCGCGTCCGCAAGCGGCAAGTGGTATCGCGAGACCGGTTCGGGCATGGGGGCCACGCTCAACACCGGGGTCGGCATGGGCGCCTATGTGATGACCGACCGCGCCACGTGGATCAGCTTCAAGAACAAGGGCGACTTCAAGATCCTGGTCGAGGGGGACGACGATCTCTTCAACCAGTACGGCATCATCCTCGTGAACCCGAAAAAGTGCCCGAACGTCAAACAGGCGGAGGGCCAGAAGTTCATCGACTGGCTGGTGAGCAAGGACGGTCAGAAAGCCATCGGCGACTACAAGCTCGGCGGCAAGCAGCTGTTCTTCCCCAACGCCGACAAGGGTCAGAGTTAAGCCTGATGCTTTGAGCGGCGGACGTGCTGCGGTATGGTTCGCCGCTCACCCAATCAAGAGGCAGTCAGATGAAGCTCAGCGCGCGTAACATTCTCAAGGGCACGGTCACGAAGGTGAAAAAGGGCGCCGTAGCCGCACAGGTCAGCGTCGACGTCGGCGGCGGCAATGTGATCACCTCGACCATCACCGTCGATGCGGTTGACGATCTCGGGCTGTCCGAGGGCAAGGACGTGTCCGTCATCATCAAGGCCAGCGAGGTAATCCTCGGAGCCTGAGGGGCGGTTTGAGTAGTTTGGGGGTACCCCATGCGGCTTCTTCTGTTAGTGCTGGCGCTGCTGATGCCGTTTCCGGTCATCGCCGCAAATATCACCGATTCCGCCGGCCGCACGGTCGAGGTGCCCGACAGGATCAGCCGGTTGTATGCGTCGGGTCCGCCGGCGGCAGTGTTCGTTTACGCGCTGGCGCCGGATATGCTGATCGGATGGCCGCGGGCGCTCCGGCCGGACGAACTGCCTTACATCGCCGAGCCCTTCCGGAACTTGCCGCAAGTCGGCCGGCTGACCGGGCGTGGCGGGACCGCGAACCTCGAAGTCGTGATCCGTGAAAAACCTGATGTGATCGTCGATTTCGGGTCCCTGCGCGACACCTACATTTCCCTTGCCAACCGGGTGCAGGCGCAGACCGGCATTCCGAACATTCTGATCGACGGACGGTTCGAGGCGACGCCTGCCGCGCTGCGTCTTCTCGGCAAGATTCTCGGACGCTACGAGGTGGCCGAGGTGCAGGCCCGATACGCGGATCGGCTGTTCGCCGAGCTCGACAAGATCCTGAAAGACGTTCCGCAAGAGAAGCGTCCGCGCGTATATCTCGCGCGCCGTGCGGACGGGCTTGAAAGCGGCGCCATCGGATCGATCAACACCGAAATTCTGGAGCGGGCAGGGGGGCGGAACATCGTCGGCGAAGTGCCCGGCCGGCGCGGGCTGGTGCAGATGACCATGGAGAAGATTCTTCTCGCCGACCCGGAAGTGATCGTGACCTGGGACCCGAACTTCTATGAGGCGGTCTGGAAGGATCCGGTCTGGGCCAAGGTCACGGCGGTCAAGACCAAGCAAGTCTATCTCAGCCCGTCGAAGCCGTTCGGTTGGGTCGACCGGCCGCCTTCGCTCAACCGGCTGATGGGCCTGCGGTGGATGGCCCACCTGCTCTATCCTGAGCTCTTTCCGATGGATTTGGCCGAGGAGACGCGCCGTTTCTACGAGCTCTTCTATCACGTCACCTTGACGGATCAGCAGATCACGGACCTGCTGGGCCCCGCGGCGCGTCCGCAATAGAACGTCTATCTGCTGTTGCAGCGGACGCGGCCGAGCCCGGATACGTCATACCCGGGCATGGTCTCGACCCGCTCCGCGAACGCTCCGCTTCGACACAATTCGAGAAACCGCTGAAACGGCTCTTCGAACCATTCGCTGCGCCAGACCAGAAGGTCGAAACGTTCCCGCACGATGGGCACGAAATCGAGCCGGTATTGTTTGGCCACGCAGAGCAGACCGAAGGCCGCGTCGGCTTGGGCCTCGAGCACGGCGAGCGCGGCATCGGTCTCGGTCCGTGACGCGTGGACCAGCGTGACCGCGCCTTTTGTGAGGCCGGCCTCGGCCAGTTGGTGCTCCAGGAGAATCTGGCTGCCCGCCTGAGACTGGCGCGGCACCAGACGCAAGCCCTTCAGATCGGTAATGCCCTCGATGTTGTTTGGATTGCCCGCGGGCACGATGAGCCCGCGCTCGCGCCAGGCCCACTCGACCAGAACCACCGGTTTGCCGGCGAAACGCGTCCGGATCGTGGGCACGTTCCAGTCGTCCATATCGCTGTCGAAAATGTGCAGTCCGGTCGCGATCCCCTCGGCCTTTGCGAACCGGTCGAGCCCGTCGAGACTGCCGTCGAAATATGTTGCAACGCCCGAGCCCGATTCGCGCAGCGCCCACTCCAGAAGCGGATCGTGACTGCCGAGGAAGACGGTCGGGAAAACGGCCGGCGTGCCGGTGTCGCCCGAGCCGTGCCGGGCGAGCCACGCGTCGAGTGCCGTGCGCGGGAACAGCAGCTTTCCAAGCGCCCGTGTGCAGGGGATATCGCCGGAAGCCGCGAGGTCGTAGACCTTGCGCTCCTTGATGCGCAACAGCTCCGCGACCTCCCTAGTCGTCAGGTATTCTCCGTCATATTGCGCCATCATGCGTCCTTCATGCGCCCTTGCTTCACCGGCCTTGTGTCGAGATCCTGCAAAACCCGGTGGAATTTACAAGAATCTCGCAAAAACCGATCGGAATCAATGGGTAGCTCGGGCTTGGCTTAAAGCACGCTGGCAAACTGGCCTTGGCCGCGGCACTGTGGGATAAGGCTCGCGACCCGCAAGGCCGATTCCATGACCGACGTGTTGTTCAGACCCGCACGGGAAGAAGACCTCGCCGAGATCGCCGCTCTCATGGCGGACGATCCGCTGGGCGCGACGCGGGAATCCAGGAAAGGCTCGCTCGCGCCCTACGCGCGCGCCTTCAAGGAGATCGACGCCGATCCGAACAACATCGTCATCGTCGCCGAGGATGGGGGCCAAGTGGTCGGTTGTCTGCAGGTGACGTTCATCGCCAATCTGAGTTTCGAGGGGGGCACCCGGGCGCTCATCGAAGCGGTACGGGTCGCCGACAGCCATCAGGGGCAGGGGCTCGGGCGCGCGATCATGGAGCACGCCGTCGCGCTCGCCAGGGAGCGGCAATGCCGGATGGTGCAGCTGACAAGCAACAAGCAGCGGCCCGACGCGCTCAAGTTCTATGAACGGATCGGGTTTCAGCCCTCCCATGTGGGGTTCAAACTGTATCTCTGAGCATGTGGGTATCAAGGGGACACAAAAGTTTCGGCCCGGCGCTGGGGGCACCGGGCCGACATTTGCAGTCGTAACGTATCAGGGGGGTCATGTATGGCGGTGCGCTTTAGCGTCCCGCTGAGTCTTAAACTAGCCGAACATGGTTAACAAAAGGTATCCGGCCGTGCCGCGCCGGAAATCACGCGTTTCTGGCTGCCTCGATATACATGTCCCGGAGCTTGCGGGTGATGGGCCCCGGCTGTCCGCCGCCGATTTTCACGCCGTCGATTTCAACGACCGGCATGACGAAGCTCGATGCGCTGGTCAGGAAGGCTTCGGATGCGCCCTTGGCCTCGTCGATCGTGAACTCGCGTTCGTCGAATGAGATTTCACCCGTCTCCGCCAGCTTGAGGATAGTGCGGCGGGTGATGCCGGGGAGGATTTTGTTGGAGAGGGGACGCGTCACCAGGTGATTGCCGTCGACGACGATAAAGGCGGTGTTGGACGTGCCCTCGGTCACGACGCCGTCTTCCACCATCCACGCATCGTCGACGCCGGCGCGCTTTGACGCCTCCTTGCCCATCGCCTGCGCGAGCATGCCGGTCGACTTGATGTCGCGGCGATGCCAGCGGATATCGGGGATGGAGATGATCCTGATCCCGGTCTTGGCTTTCGCCGGATCGACAAGCTCCTTCACCTGCGTAAAGGCGATGATGGTCTGCTCCGCGTCTTCCGGATATGCGAAGTCGCGCTCCGCCACGCCGCGGGTGATCTGCATGTAGATCAGCCCTTCGGCGATGTTGTTGCGCTTGACGAGTTCCTCGTGCATGGCACGCAGGTCATCGTCCGAGGCGGGCTGGCCCATGTCGAGTTCCTTCAGCGACCGGTGCAGCCGTTGCATATGCGGCTCGTAATCGACGAGCTTGCCGTCGATGACGGCCGTCACCTCGTACACCCCGTCGGCAAACAGGAAGGCGCGATCGAAGATCGAGATCTTCGCGTCTTCCTCCGGTACGAATTCGCCGTTCACATAGACAGTGCGCCCCATGGTCTAACTCCCTTGCGTGTCCGCTTCGAGCACGTGCAAGCCGGCCTCGCGGATCATTTCCTTGTCTTCATCGGTTTCCGGATTGGGTGTCGTCAGCAACTTCTCGCCGTAGAAAATGGAGTTCGCGCCGGCCAGCAGGCACAGGATTTGCGCCTCGCGCGTGAGACCCTGCCGTCCGGCCGACAACCGCACACGGGATTTCGGCATGATGATCCGCGCCGTCGCGATCATGCGCACCATTTCGGTGGGCTCCACCGGCTTGTGGTTCTCCAGCGGCGTGCCCGGCACCGCGACGAGCGCATTGATCGGCACGCTTTCCGGATGCGGCTCCATTGTCGCCAGGACCTGCAGCATGGCAGCGCGGTCGCGCTCGCTTTCGCCCATGCCGATGATACCGCCACTGCACACATCGATGTTCGACTTGCGGACACGGGCAATGGTGTCGATCCGCTCCTGATATGTCCGGGTGGTGATGATCTCGGAGTAGTACTCGGGCGAAGTATCGATGTTGTGGTTGTAGGCCGTGAGCCCGGCTTCGGCGAGCCGGTCGGCCTGCTCCTGGGTCAGCATGCCCAGTGTGACGCAGGCCTCCATGCCCATCTGGCGCACGCCTGACACCATTTCCAGAACACGATCGAAATCGGGCCCGTCGCGCACCTCGCGCCAGGCGGCCCCCATGCAGAACCGCGTTGCACCGGCGGCCTTGGCCGCGCGCGCGCGATCCAGCACCGTGTCGACGTCGAGCAGACTTTCGCGCTCCAGGCCCGTCTTCTTTGCGTAATGGGCCGACTGCGGACAGTATTTGCAGTCCTCCGGGCACGCGCCGGTTTTGATCGACAGCAGGCTAGCGAGCTGGACCGTCCCTTCCTCGTGATGCACCCGGTGGACGGACTGTGCGCGGTGCACAAGACCGACGAGGGGCGATTTCAGGATGGACAGGATTTCGTCCACGCTCCAATCGTGGCGAAGCGTTTCGGCTTCGCGCGGCGCGGGGACGGTTTGTTCTTGTTCTTGGTGACCGTTGAGGGGCATGGGCCTGGCATTATTTTCTGGGCATGATTGCCGCGTGTACAGCGCTCCGGTAATACAAGAACATGAACGCAAGCGAAAGTCGTTATAGAGATTGGCTTGAAGCACGCGGCCGTTCGGGCCTCGTGCGCGACCTCACGGATGTGGTGCCACACGCGCCGGGATCCATCACGGTCGGCGGGCGGCAATACGTCAATTTCTCCGGCAACGACTATCTCGGATTGTCCCGCCACCCGCTGCTGATCGCGCGTGCGCGGGAGTGGGCCCAACTCTTCGGCGCCGGATCGGGCGCCTCGCGCCTCGTTACGGGCAACCTCGACCTGTTCGAGCAGATCGAGCGCAAGATTGCTGCATTCAAGCAGATGCCCGCGGCGCTCGTCATGGCGTCGGGCTTTCAGAGCAACGCGGCGGTGCTCCACGCCCTGCTCGACAAACAGGTGCTGGGCGCGGAACCGCTCGTCTTCGCCGACCGCCTCAACCACGCCAGCATGCATTTCGGCTGCCAGGCCAGCGGCATCCGCCAGCACCGCTACCGCCATTGCGACACCGGGCATCTCGCCAGTCTGCTTGAGAAACACGAGGGCGACGATCGGCGGAAGTTCATCCTGACCGAGAGCGTCTTCTCCATGGACGGCGATGTGGCGCCGATGCAGGAGCTTGCGAGGATTGCGGAGCGTCATGATGCAACGCTTGTGTGTGACGATGCCCATGCGACGGGGGTGCTGGGCAAGGGCGGCAAGGGGTTGAGCGATGGCGCCCACATCGTAATCGGCACCTTTTCGAAAGCTATGGGCGGCTACGGCGCCTATGTAACGTGCTCGCAGACCGTGCGCGACTATCTGGTCAATCGCTGCACCGGTCTCATCTATTCGACCGCGCTGCCGCCGGCGGTCCTTGGCGCCATCGATGCCAGTCTCGATCTGGTGGCCGGCCTCGATGATCAGCGGGCCCGTCTTGCCAGGCTTTCCACGCATTTTCGCACGAGAGCGGGCGAGCGCGGCTACGACACCGGTTCGTCCGAGACGCAGATCGTGCCGCTGATCGTCGGCGAGGCGGACGCCGCGCTGTCACTGAGCCGGAACCTGAAAGACGCAGGGTACTGGGCAACGGCAATCCGTCCGCCGACCGTTCCCAAAGGTTCCGCACGGCTTCGCCTCGCCTTTTCGGCGGTGCATCGCGATGCCGACGTTGACGGGCTGCTGGACGTGCTCGCCACGGAAACGGCGCAAGAACGCGTCGCGACGGCATGAACATCGTATTCGTACATGGCTGGGGTTGCCATGCGGCCGTGTGGGACAAGCTCGTGCCCTACTTTGGCGATCACGACGTGCATCTGGTCGACCTCGGGTTCGTTCGCGGGGGGCCGAGAGGTGCGAGCGTGTTTCCGGAAAATGCGCTGTGCGTTGGTCATTCCTTCGGCGTGATGTGGTTGCTCAAGCACGGCACCCGGCCCATGCGCGGCCTCGTCTCCATCGCCGGGTTCGACTGCCTGCACAAATATGTGCCGCACGAGGTGCTCGCCGAGATGCGCGAAGGGATGCGCCATGATGCGCGGGCGCAGATGGAGCAATTCTGGGAGAGCATCGGTGTGGCGGACGAAACCGCAGGCTGGGACATCGATGCCGGCGGTCTGCGCGGCGGCCTGGACTGGATCGCGACGTGGGATACGGGCCCCGAGCTCAAGGCTCTTGATGCGCCTGTTCTGGCACTGGCGGCGAAGAACGACCGTGTCGTGCGCAAGGAGGCGACGCAGGCCATATGGGGCGACGGCGCGGCGGAGCTTCACTGGCACGCGCACGGGGGGCATATGCTGCAACTGAGCGAGCCCGAATGGTGCGCGAAACACATCAGGACGTTTGCTGATGCCCTTGAGCCGTAACCAGCGCATTGCCGCGCGGTTTGCAAGCGCCGCAAAGACGTATGAACGCAACGCCGACTTGCAGGCGCGCGTTGCTGCGCGGCTCGCGGAGTTGTTGCCCGCGCTGGAAAACCCGCGGGTGCTCGAGGTCGGGTGCGGAACCGGCCTCATGACGCGCCATCTGCTTGAGCGCTATCCGCACGGCGAGTTCCTCATTACAGACCTGGCACCGGAGATGGTCGCCTTTTGCCGGGCCCGCCATGAAGGCGAAAACGGGCGCCCGGTGCGCTTTCGTACGATGGACGGGGAGGCACCTGACTGCACGGGGCCGTTCGATCTCATCGTCCTGTCGATGACGCTGCAGTGGTTCTCTGATCCGCGCGAAGGCTTGCGTACGCTGAAGGGCCTGCTGAAGCCCGGCGGACATATCCTCTACGCGGCGCCGGGGCAGGGCTCCCTCGCGGAGTGGCGTGCCGTCCTTGAGAGTTTCAGCTTGCCGCATGGCGGCGTCGAGATGCCTGAGCTGCCGCATGTCGCCAGCCGGGAAGATCGCGCCATCCGCTATGGAAGCGGTTTGGCGTTTCTTCAGACCCTGAAGGGCATCGGCGCGACCACGCCGCGCCAAGGATATACACCGCTGCCGCCCGGGACCCTGCGCATGGCCCTGCAACGGTTCGAGGACGAGCATGACGCCCGGGCGACCTGGCGCATCGTCTATGGAAAGATTCCCGCCTAGCCGCTTTGCGAATTGAGGGTGGAGGACCTTACCAGTACCAGCCGGCGCGCTTCTTGCTGCTGACGTCGGCTTTGCGCCAGGGATGCGTGCTCGGCGATATGGTCACCACACCGGTCTGGCGGTCCGGTCCCGGCGGCAGGTAGATCGCGCCGTAGGGCAGAAAGTGGGTTTCAATGATCTGGAATTTTTCGTGGTCGATCCTGGTGCGTTCCCTCATCCGCAACGAATAGATGAGAACGAGCAGGGGAAACGCGCCGGCCATTGCGAGCATGGCGAACTCCAGAACGGTGGCCTCGCCGCCCTTGAACAGGTTGAAACCGCCGAGTACGAGCACGGCGGCGCCGAAGCCGAAGACGCCAGCAACGGCAAACAGGATGAGAAAACGACGGTCGGACGCGCCGATGCGCTCCGCGACATGCTCAAGCTCGTCGATGCGCGCAGCCGCGGCCCGGGCCTTGGCGGCGGTTTCCTCCGGCAGGCCTTTCAGAAATGTATCCAGATCGACGGTCTTTTGGCGCATGAGCTCTGCAATCTCTGTCCCCGCAGTCGGCGATCATATGAGATTGAAGTTTCGGGGTGAAGATTGCCGGACCTGCAAATCGGTCAGCATGCGTTAACCATAATCCGCGACGATCACACCCTGAAGTGACGAGAGTGTGAGTACGTGGCGATTTCCCTTCCTGCGACGGCAGTTCAGCTGCCCGTTCCTGACAATTCGGTCCTCGAGGCCCTGGCGTTGCGGTCCGGGCAGGTGGTCGAGGCCCGGGTTGCACATTCGGGGCAGGGCGGAACGGCCCGGATCGTCATCGCCAACCAGTCGATCGATATCTCCGCGGCGCTCAAGCTGCAGGAGGGGGCGCTCATCCGTCTGCTCGTCCAGGGAAGCGGCGCCAATACCCGGCTCACGGTCCTGCCGACGCCGGCACAGCCTTCCGCAACCCCTCAAGCCGGCGTGCAAACGCCACCGGTGCCGCCCTCTCAACAGCAGGCGGGTTCCGCGCAGGCTCAGGCAGTGCAATCTTTGGCACAGCGGTCTCCCGCGAGTACGCAGCAGGCCCCTACACAGCAGGCCCCGGCGCCGCAGTCGGGGGCGTATCGCCAGCCTCCTCCGGCGTCGGCCGCCGCAGCGGGTGCAACCGCCGCTCAGGCGCGGCCTACGCTGGTGACGGTGGGCGGGTCGGGTGCCGCTCAGCGCGCGAGTGTTCCGAACCCGGCTCCCCAATCCAGTCCCGCAGCCGCAACAGGCGCACCGGTGCGCGCCACGGCACCGGCCCAATCGGGTCCGGCGATGCCGCTCGCGCCGGGCACCGTGTTGCGCCTCGACCGCCAGGTGTCGGACGGGCAGGTGCGGCCCGTTCTGGTGCTTGAAACGAGTACCCGGCTTACCCAGATCGGCAAACCGGCAGGGTCGACAGCATCGGCACCGTTGCACGCAGTGAGCCCCTCGCCGCTGCAACAGGCGGTGCATCAGACCGTTCAGGGCGCCGTCGCGCGTCAGGACAGCATCACGACCCTGTTCACGACGCTTGCCGGTCTCGGCGCCAAACTGGCCAACCTGCCGAAGCCGGTCGCCCAGGCCGGGACCGACCTTCTGGCGGCCCGCGTGCAGCTGGATGGCAGGCCACTCGACGGTGCGGCGCTGAAACAGGCATTCAACAGGTCCGGCGTTCTCTATGAGAGTGCGCTTCTGAAGAGCACGGGCCAGGCGCCGCCCAAAGGGGACATCAAGGCGAACCTGCTCAGCTTGCGCGGTGCGCTTCAGAACTGGCTCGGGACCGAGGTGGAGCCGAAGCTCCCGACGATGAACCGCCCGCCGCCGCCGACGCCGGGTGCACCGCCCCGGGCGGAGCGGCCCGGATCGCCGCCACAACCTCTTCCGCCGAATACGGAAACCGGCACACGGCTCCTCGGCCAGACCGAAGCGGCGCTTGCCCGCACCAGGCTGACGCAGATTTCCTCGCTGCCGGACGGCGCGCTGCGGGCAGGGCAGGTCACGAGCGCGCCCGCCGAACTCAACATCGAATTGCCCCTCATGTTCGGGGGCGAGTTGAGTGTGGGTCAGTTTCAGATCCTGCGCGACGGGGGGCACGGAGCCGACATGGACGGCGACGAAACATGGAAGATGCGGTTTTCCATACATTTCACCCGGACGGGCGAGGTTGGCGCGACCGTGTCGCTGCGCGGCGGCAAGACTCACGTGATGCTCTGGGCGGAGCGTGACGAAACGGCGGAGGCGCTGAACGGCGCACTCGGCGATCTGGAAGCGGCGCTTGATGCGCGCGGTCTGGACCCCGGGACGTTGCGCTGCCGCGCCGGCCATCCGCCGCAGGCCAAGAAGCCGGTCGGTGCGTTCATGGACAATTCCTCATGACCGGTATGGACGAACACGCACTGGCGGTCGCTCTGGAGTATGAGGTGGGCACCCGTGAGGCGCCACGCGTCACGGCCAAAGGCTACGGGTCGGTCGCGGAGCAGATCATCGCCGTCGCCGCCGAGCATGGCGTTGTCATCGAATCGAATGCGCATCTGGCCGAGGCCCTGAGCGGCGTGGAGCTCGATGAACGCATCCCCATGGAACTCTACGAAGCGGTCGCCGAGGTGATCGCGTTTGTCCTGCGCGCTAGAGCAAAATCCGATTAGGTTGACTCACCCTGTTTCAACCTAATCGGATAAATTTGCTCTATATCTTCAAGTGTTAGAGCATCTTTATGCGTTCGGATTTCGCGACGAAACGCGTCAATCTGAACGCATGATGCTCTAGCGGCGAGGTCGCCTAAAGTGAATTCATGCCTTCGAACATCCCGGCATAGGCGCGGGAGAGTTCGTTGTCGGTGATGCAGTAGGGCGGCATCAGATAGACCGTGGGTCCGAGCGGGCGAATGTTGAGACCGTTCTTCAGATACCAGTCACGTACACGCTCGCCGTCGTCCGTCTTGTAATGCCCTTCGGAACCGGAAAGCTCGAATGCCAGAACGGGTCCCTGCGCGCGCGGACGTTCGGCGCGCGGATGGTCCCTGAGCGCCGCCAGTTGCTCCCTGTGCCGGGCCTCGATATGCGCGACTTTCTCAAGTGTGCGCTCGGTGTCGAACAACTCCAGCGACATGAGCGCGACGGCACAGGCGAGCGGATTGGCCGTGAACGTGTGGCCATGCGCCAGGGCGGTATCAAATGTGTCGCTGAGGAAGGCTTCGAACACCGGGTCGCGGGCAACCGTGACGGCCATCGGCAGCACGCCGGCTGTCAATCCCTTGGACAGGCATACGATGTCGGGCACAAAGCCGACCTTCTCGCAGGCGAACAGTGCGCCGGTACGGCCAAACCCGGTGGCCACTTCGTCATAGATGACGAGCAGGCCCGCTTCGCGCGCCATTTCGCTCATTTTCCTGACGAACGGCGCGCGGGCGAACCGGAAACCACTCGCCCCCTGCATCATCGGCTCGATGATGAGGGCTGCCGTCGTTTTCCCATGTCGGTCGAGGGTGTCGGCGAGCGCCTTCAGCGCGTCTGCCTCGCGTTCTTCGATATCGTCGCAGCCGTCCCATACCGGAGCGTTCGGGACCAAGTGCACATCGCACATCAGCCCCTCGTAGAGGGTAAAGAAGTTTGATCCGCGTCCCAGCGACATGGCCCCGAGGGTGTCGCCGTGATAGGCGCCGTCGAGCGCCATGAACGCGGAGCGACCCATGTCGCCCTTGTTGCGGTGATACTGGTAGGCGAGTTTCAGCGCTACTTCGACCGAGGACGACCCGTTGTCGGTAAAGAACACACGGTTGAGGTCACCGGGCAGGCGCCGGCTCAGCTCAAAGGAGAGGTTGGCCGCCGGGGCATGGGTGAAGCCGGCGAACATCACGTGCTCCAGCGTCTGCGCCTGGGTATGCAGCGTTTCGACGAGGGCGGGGTGGGCGTGACCGTGCACGCATGTCCACCAGGAGGAGATCAGATCGAGGAGCTCGTTTCCCTCTTCGTCAAACAGCGATGCGCCTTGCGCCCGAGTGACGACAACCGGGTCGCGCTCGCTGGCATGCTGGGTGAAGGGATGCCAGACGTGGCGTCTGTCGCGTTCCAGGATATCGCTCAACGAAGTGCCTTTCGGGAGCAGGAGGGCTCTGTTTCGATCGAAAAGACTCTATAGCGCCTTCAAATCGACTTCCGGCGTTACAGCCTCAAGGGCTGTGCGAGTCAAGGGATCTAGCGGCGGAATGTGCGCGAGGACAGTGACGTTGCCGTAGGTCTCGATCGCGGCGCGGTTGTGCGGAATGTCCGGTCCGCACAGGATGACGCCGGCAATCGGAATGTTGCGGGCACGCAGGGCCGCGATCGAAAGCAGGGAATGGTTGATCGTTCCAAGCGTCGTGCGGCAGACGAGGATTGCCGGAAGCCTGAATTGTTGAATTAAATCAATAATGAGGAACTCGTCGTTCAGCGGTACCATAAGCCCGCCGGCGCCTTCGACGATGAGCGGGCCGTCTTCGGGAACGGCGAGCGACGCCGGGTCGATATGGACGCCCGCGCGGCGGGCCGACTCGTGTGGAGAAAGCGGTTCGGGCAGGGAGTAGGCAGTGGCAATGAAGCGGGCATCTTCCGCTTCGCTCAGCGCACGCACGGTCGCCTCGTCCGTCTGGTCGAGGCCCGCCTGTACCGGTTTCCAGTAGCGTGCATCCGTGTGGACCATGGCCCAGGCAGACGCGACCGTTTTGCCGACGTCGGTGTCGGTACCTGTGATAAAGACTCGCATGAGAGGGACCTAATTCGGTTTGCCGGATCGGGGCAAGGCGGCGATGTGCCGCTTGCCCACCAGGTAGGCTTTTACACAAGCGATCCGTCCTGCGTCATCTACCCCCCTTGACCTGAGGGGGCGCGGTGGTGTTGTTGGCCGCAAAAACCGAGATGAATGGACGAGGCGCGCACTGACGGGAGTGGCGAATGACCGAAGCACTAGCACAAGCAAGCCCTGAGCAAGATGTTTCTCACCGGGACATGGCGAACGCGATCCGCGCGTTGTCGATGGACGCGGTGCAGAAAGCCAATTCAGGGCATCCGGGTGCGCCCATGGGGCTTGCCGATGTCGCCAGCGTCCTGTTCACCCGATTTCTGAAATTCGATGCGTCCACACCCGACTGGCCGGATCGCGACCGGTTCGTGCTCTCCGCCGGCCACGGCTCGATGCTGCGCTACTCCCTGCTCTATCTCACCGGAACGCCCGGCATGGATATCCAGCAACTGAAGGATTTTCGCCAGCTGGGGTCGAAAGCGGCCGGACCCCCTGGAT
>JANQLP010000079.1 GCA_028280515.1 Hyphomicrobiales bacterium | reverse complement strand
GACTTGCCGCTGGCAGTCGGCCCTGCAATAAGGATGGCGCGAAAACCTGACATGGGCTCTCTCCTAGGCGGTTCGGGCCCTCAATTTCAACCGGAACCCGGTTCCGGCCTCATATTCGGGAGTATCACATGGCCCAGCTCGCCCGCCGCACCTGGGTGCCGGACCCTTGCGAGGACTTCGTTCAGGACGTTGCGCAGCATTGCGCCGACAGCGACGTGAACGCCATCGCCGACGAGATTTCCGAGCTGGTCGAGCGCAATCTGGTTATCCACGATCGCGAGTGCATCAACCTCAATCCGGCCACCAACACCATGAACCCGAGAGCGGAGGCGATCCTCGCACAAGGCCTCTCGGCGCGCCCCTCGCTCGGCTATCCCGGCGACAAGTACGAGATGGGACTGGAGGCGGTCGAGCGCATCGAGGTGATCGCGGCGGAACTCGCCGCTGAAGTGTTCGGGGCGAAATATGCCGAGATTCGCGTGGGATCGGGCTCGCTGGCCAACCTGTACGGGTTCATGGCGACGGCGAAACCGGGCGATGCGATCATCGTACAACCGGCCGATATCGGCGGTCACATAACGCATCATGAGGCGGGTGCGGCCGGCCTCTATGGCCTCGACATCCACATGGGTCCCGTCGATGCGGAGAAATATACCGTCGATCTGGATGGCCTGCACGATCTTGCAAAACGGGTCCGGCCCAAGCTGATTACCCTGGCCGGCAGCCTGAACCTCACGCCTCATCCGGTGCGCGAGGTCCGGGACATTGCCGACGAGGTCGGCGCCTGCGTCCTCTATGACGCGGCCCATCTGTGCGGCATGATCGCGGGCCGCCAATGGCAACAGCCACTCGAGGAAGGTGCGCATCTGATGACGATGAGCACCTACAAGAGCCTCGGCGGGCCGGCCTCCGGCCTGATCGTGACGAACGACGCGGAACTGGCCAGGCGGCTCGACGCAATCGCCTTTCCCGGCCTCACCGCGAATTTCGATGTGGCCAAGTCCGCCGCCCTCGCCTTCACCATGCTGGACTGGAAGGTGTTCGGCGAAGCCTATGCCCGGGAAATGGGGGAAAGCGCGCGGACACTGGCCCAAGCGCTCACAAACGAAGGCGTGCCCGTCTTCGCCGCCGAACGCGGCTTCACCCAGTCCCATCAGTTTGCGGTGGAGGCTGGTTCCTTCGGCGGCGGCCAGACGCTGGCCAAGAAACTGCGCCGCGCGAACATCCTCACATGTGGAATCGGCCTGCCACTGCCACCGGTCGAGGGAGACGTGAACGGACTGAGGCTGGGCACGCCGGAGGTCGTGCGCTGGGGCATGACCGCGCGCGACATGCCGGAGCTGGCCGAACTCATGGCGCACGTGATAGTCCGCAACGAAACGCCCGAACTGGTGCGGCAGCAGGTCGTCGAACTGCGAAAGCGGTTCGGCACGCTGACCTTCATCCGCTAGCGACCCGGAACGACCCGTTGATACACGCCCTGACCCTGATATGCGGCCCTGCCGGTGGCCTCCACGAGGCTATCGTCAAGCGCGTGCGCGAAGTCTTGCCCCGGGCAGCCGAACCCAACTGGCTGTCGCCCGGCCAGGCATGCGATATCACATTCGAGCTTGAGTCAAAGAGCGATGTTGAAAAACTGCGAATGGACGTGCGCGGCAGCCTCGCAGGGGCGCCGGTCGACGTCGTTCTGCAGCCTGCGCAGCATCGGCGCAAGCGCCTGCTTGTTGCCGACATGGATTCCACGCTGATCGGTCAGGAGTGCATCGACGAGCTGGCGGATTTTGCCGGTCTCAAGCCCAAGGTCGCAGCAATTACGGAACGCGCCATGCGCGGCGAGCTGGAGTTCGAATCCGCGTTGCGGGAGCGTGTTTCGCTCCTTGCGGGCCTCGACGAGGCGGTTCTGGACCGGGTCTTTGAAGAGCGCATAACGCTCAATCCGGGCGCCCGTGCGCTGGCATGCACCATGCGCGCGCATGGTGCGAAGACGGTCATCGTTTCAGGGGGTTTCACCTTCTTCACCCGGCGGGTGGCGAACGCCGCCGGGTTTGAAACGGACCACGCCAACACGCTTGAAGTTGCCGGCGGAAAGCTCACGGGGCGGGTGATCGAACCGATTCTCGGACAGCAAGCGAAGTACGACGCCCTGCGGCGCCATCGCGATGCCCTGTCGCTGGCACCGTCCCAAACGCTCGGTGTGGGCGACGGCGCAAATGACCTGGTGATGCTGCAGGAGGCCGGGCTGGGGGTCGCGTACTACGCCAAGCCGATTGTGGCTGAGCAGGCCGACGCGGACATCGAGCACGCCGACCTCACCGCACTGCTGTTTGCGCAAGGATATCGGCGCGAGGACTTTGTAGAAGACTAGCGCCGGAAGACCAGCGCCGCGCTCCGGTATGGAACGCGGCGTCTGGAATCACTCTTCGACGGGCACCGCCACGAAGCGCAACTCGCCCTTACCGTCGGCAATCAGAAGCAGAACCGATTTCTTGCCGGACTTCTTCTTCTCCGCGACCTGCGTTTTCACCTCATCCGGTGTCTTCACCTTGGTGCCCTGCACCTCGACAATCACCTGCCCCGTGGCAATGTTCTTCTGCGCCGCATCGCTGTCCGGGCTGACCTCGGTGATCACGACACCAAGGACCTTCTTGTCGATCTTGAACTTCGTCCGCAGCTCATCGGTCAATTCCGAGAGCGAGAGCCCAAGCAGCGAGGTCTTCTCAGGCTCCTTCTCTTCGGTCTTGGCGGCAACCTTCGTCGGCCTCTCTTCCATGCGGCCGATGGTGACCGTTACGGTTTCACGGTTGTCGTCACGCAAGATGACGACATCGACGGTCTTGCCGATGGATGTTCGCGCGACCAGCTTCGGCAGGATGCGCATATTCTCCACTTCCTTGCCGTCAAATGTCAGAATGACGTCGCCGACCTTGATGCCCGCGGATTCCGCAGGGCTGCCCGGCGTCACGCTCGCCACGAGCGCACCGGTCGGCTTCTCCATGCCAAGGCTCTCGGCGATGCTGTCCGTCACGCTCTGAATACGCACGCCGAGCAGGCCCCGTCGCGTCTCGCCGAAACGGCGCAACTGGTCGATAACGTGGGTCGCCGTGTTCGAAGGAACGGCAAACCCGATACCGATCGAACCGCCGGTCGGCGAAATGATGGCTGTGTTCAGCCCGATCACATCGCCATCCATGTTGAACAACGGCCCGCCGGAATTCCCCCGGTTGATCGCCGCGTCCGTCTGAATGAACTCGTCATAGGGCCCTGAATTGATATCGCGCTTCTTGGCCGAGATGATGCCAAGCGTGACGGTTCCGCCGAGACCGAACGGGTTGCCGATGGCCATGACCCAGTCGCCGACGCGCATTCTGTTCGAGTCTCCGAACTTAAGCGCCTTGAGCGGCTTGTCGGACTTGACCTGGAGTAATGCGATATCGGTCTTCGAATCGGTGCCGATGATCTTCTCGACCTTCAGCTTTGTGTTGTCGTTGAAATTGACGAAGATCTCGTCGGCGCCGTCGATCACGTGGTTGTTGGTGACGATGAGCCCGCTCTCGTCAATCACAAATCCGGAGCCCAGGGAGTTCACGCGGCGCGGCCGGTTCGGGCGGCGCTGATTGTTGAAGAAGTCCTCGAAGAAATCCTCGAACGGCGATCCCTTGGGCACCCGCGGCAGGGGGATGCCCTGCGAACCCTTCACGGTTTGTGTCGTCGAAATGTTGACGACCGCATCCTGAAGCCGCTGCGCAAGATCGGCGACGGACTTGGGGCCGCGTATCTCGACCTGCGAATACGCCTTGGATGTCATCGCCAGCACCAGGACGGTCGCACACAACAGAACGAACGCGGCGATGAGGTGCGCCGGATGTCCGCCTCGACACACCTTTGCTTTGGATCGCGTTGAAACAGGAAGTGCGTTACCGGTTCTCATTGGTCGTCTCTCCGACATGCTCATGAAGTCACCCGAATCAACCGGGTGTTTTGGATGTTGATCGCCAGAATAATAGCGCAAAATGGCCGTCGTTCGCCCATCAAACTATAAAGCCCACAAAGCTGTGAACAGTCTCCGGCATTTCAGCCTCTGATAAGCCAGACAATGAACACACCCGCCGCCACGGCGATCGCCCCGGCGGTACGCAAGCTCGATTCCGGCATCTCCGACGCGGTTTCGAGCATGCGTCTGCCAAAACGGGGCGCTACGGCCCACAACAAGCCCTCAATGACCAAAACGAGTCCGACCGCGACCAGCAAGTCGTCCATTACTGGTCGGTTTTCTGCTCAAGCTGTCGGCCCTCCGGATCTTTGAGGTAACGGAAGAAATCGCTGTCCGGCGTGATCACCAGAGTCGTATCGCTGCCTTCGATGCTCTTGGGATAGGCCTGCATGGAACGGTAGAAGGCAAAGAACTCCGGATCGCGCTGGAACGCATCCGCGAACACCTTGTTACGCTCCGCATCACCCTGACCGCGAACGATCTCGCCTTCACGCTTGGCCTTGGACACCATTTCCACGGCTTCACGATCCGCCTGCGCACGAATGCGCCGTTCTTCCGCCCGACCGATCGAGCGCAGGTCCTGGGCTTCCGCCAAACGCTCTGATTTCATGCGCTCATAGGTATCGTTCAGAACGTCAGGCATCAGATCCGTCCGGCGGATCCTGACGTCGACGATCTCCACTCCCAGAGAACGCGCGTCGTCGCGCACCGAGTCGCGGATTTCGGTCATCATCGCCGAACGGTCCTTCGACAGGGCCGCATCAAATGTGCGCTTGCCGTAGGTTTGCCGCAAGGCGGAATCGAGACGGGTCTCGAGCCGGTCACGCATTCGCAGTTCGCTTGCCTGAACCGTCTCACGGAATCTGCGCGGATCGACGATCTTCAGCATCATGATCGCGTCCACATTGTAGCGCCGCCCATCGACGACCTGCACGCTCTTGTCGAGACTCTCGAAGAACAGCAGGCGCTTGTCGACATAAACAAGCTCCTCGACGACTGGCACCTTGAAGTGCAGGCCGGGCGTGTTCACAGTCCTCTGAATTTCACCGAGCCTGATGACAAGGGCGTTCTCGCGCTCGTCAACCGTGAACATCGACGAATAGGCGACGAACAAGGCAGCCGCCACGAGAACGCCGAGAAAAATCTTAATTCCGTTGCTCATTACTGCCTCCCGGTCTGCTGTGTTTGGCCCGCGCGGGCGCGTTTCGCGACCTCGGGGAGCGGCAGGTAAGGCACAACGCCCGACCCTCCTTGCTGGCCCTGCTCGATAATCACCTTGGGTGTCTTCGAGTAAACCTCCTCAAGCGTTTCCAGGAACAGCCGCTTGCGTGTCACGTCCTTGGCCTTCGAGTATTCGTCGTAGACGGATACAAAGCGCTGAGCCTCACCTTCCGCCTCGTTGACGACGCGCGCCTTGTAGGCCTTCGCGTCTTCCACGATCTTGGAGGACTCACCGCGGGCTTCACCAAGCACCTTGTTACGGTACCGTTCCGCTTCCCGGATGAACTGGTTCTGGTTCTGCTCCGCACGCTGCACTTCCTCAAAGGCGTCGATCACCGCGGGAGGTGGATCGGCCTTTTCGAGTTTCACGCCGGTGATGAGAATGCCGGTATTGTATCTGTCGAGGGTGGTCTGGATCAGGTCCCGAACCTGGTTCTGGGCCTCAAGACGGCCCTGCGTCCGGATCTGTTCAGCCGGCGTGCGGCCGACGACCTCGCGCATCGCGCTTTCCGCAACGTAACGCACCAGCAACTCGGGATCGCGTACATTGAACAGGTACTTTTCCGCGTTGGAGATCCGCCAGAGAACGGAGAACTTGATATCGACAATGTTCTGGTCACCGGCGAGCATCAGTCCTTCCGGCGATCCGCCGCGCGATGACACGCCGAAGTTCAGCTGGTTCTCCGCCTGAACCTTCGGCAGCTCAACCCGTTCGATCGGCCAGATGATGAAATGCAATCCCGGAGGGGTTGAACGCGCAAACTTGCCGAAGCGCAACACGACGCCCTCTTCTTCCGGGCCGACCGTGTAGAAACTGTTCATCAGCCAGACGCCGATGACACCCAGAACGGCGATGGCCCAAATCAACCTGTTGCCGCCGCCGCCGGGCATTGCCTGCCGCAGCCGGTCCTGTCCTTTCCGGAGCATCTCCTCCAGATCCGGCGCCGGTCCTCCGCCGCCGCCTCCACCGCCGCCGGGCGGGCGCTGACCCCAGGGGCCGCCGCCGCCGCTTTTCCATCCGCCGCCCCCGCCGCTCTGATTGCTCCAAGGCATGTTGGTTCGTCCTGTGTTTACTGTCGCGATTTTTCGATGATTTTGCTGTGCCGCCAGTTACGGCGCAACACCGGTCGTCGGTTTTTTTTGGCTCAAGACCTTTGTGACTTGCTGCCGTTCGGCACGGACCGGTAAAGCCAAACGGGTTTATAGGACACTCCCGCCGCAGAAACAATGCGACCCGGGCGGGTCTTTGATCCATTTCACGCAATCTTTTTCGCGAACAACCGTGCGGTCAAGACCGCCGGCCGGATTGCGACATCAAAATGTTATGACCGAGCGGATCGATTTACCGGCGTGCATCAAGTCGAACGCCTCGTTGATCTTGTCCAGTTCCATGGTGTGGGTGATGAGATCGTCGATATTGATCTTGCCGTCCATGTACCAGTCGACAATCCCGGGGACGTCAGTGCGACCCTTTGCCCCGCCAAAGGCCGTACCGCGCCAGTTGCGGCCCGTAACGAGCTGGAACGGCCGGGTCGAGATTTCGGCGCCCGCGGGCGCGACACCGATAATGACCGACGTTCCCCACCCCTTGTGGCAGCATTCGAGCGCCTGGCGCATTACCTCGACATTGCCGATGCACTCGAACGAATAGTCCGCGCCGCCCTTCGTGAGATCGACGAGATACGGCACAAGATCGCCCTCGACTTCCGTTGGATTCACGAAATGCGTCATACCAAACTTCTCGGCAATCGCCTTGCGATCCGGATTGATGTCGACACCGACGATCATATCCGCACCTGCGATACGCGCGCCCTGTATGACGTTGAGGCCAATACCGCCCAGACCGAAAATGACCACATTGTCGCCGGGCTCGACCTGCGCCGTGTTCATCACCGCGCCGATGCCGGTCGTAACGCCGCACCCGATGTAGCAGATCTTCTCGAACGGCGCGTCCTCACGGACCTTGGCGAGAGCAATCTCCGGCACCACCGTGTAGTTGGAGAAAGTCGACGTCCCCATATAGTGAAAGATCTTGTCGCCACCAGCTGAGAACCGGCTCGTTCCATCCGGCATGACGCCCTGCCCCTGGGTTTCGCGGATTGCCTGACAAAGGTTGGTCTTGCCGGACGTGCAATACTCGCATTGCCGGCACTCCGGCGTGTAGAGCGGGATCACATGGTCGCCCTTCTTCAGGCTCGTCACACCTTTGCCCACGTCGACGACGACCCCGGCGCCTTCGTGGCCCAGAATGGCGGGAAAGATGCCCTCCGGATCGGCACCGGAAAGCGTGAATTCATCCGTGTGACACACGCCCGTTGCCTTGATCTCGACCAGGCACTCGCCGTCCTTAGGCCCGTCGAGTTCAACCTCCGTCACTTCAAGGGGTTTGCCGGCCGCCACCGCGACCGCTGCGCGCGTCTTCATGGATATCCCTCCCGGAAATGGTCTTTTTTGGGTTGCATTGGCGCCAAGTCTGGCAGCGCGCGCGCCTCAGGGCAACCATCATTGATATGCCCGGGAGGTCCAGAGCCGCTTCGATTGAATCGGTTCTAGTGCTTGTAGGCCAGCCGCAGCGTACCCCAGCGCCGCCCCTGAACCATGATGGGGGCATTCAGTTCTTTCATGACGACGAATTTGCCGCCGCCCATGTCGCGCCGATAGGTCTGGAGCAGAATGGGTTTTTCATTTCGCGCCGCTCGCTGCCCTGTGCGGTCGTCGAATATACGGCGGTTCCGGCAATGCGCCATGTTCCAGACCGGATCGTCCCCTTGAGGCTGCGAAAACTTCGTGTTGTGCGTCGGCAGATATCCGTTTGTATCTACGGCGGCGCAATAGACGATATGCTTGTCGCTCTCGACGATGGCTTCCTGAATGGGCGGCAACACACGATCGGTGAACTCGGTAAACCGCGCCATCACCTGCTCCGGGTTGGTGTCGGGTATCGGTTGATAGTCGCTGTCAAACAGGTCCTCGACGGTGATCTTGCCGGCGGCAAGTTCGGCCTCGAACAGCTCGCCGATCTCGCGCGACCTCTCAAGAACCATCTCGATGTATCCGCTGTCCGGCGTGTGCAGACCCGACATCGGCACGCCGAGCACGAGTTCGTCGGTGGTGTCGGCAATCGTCCGCAGTTCGTTGCTGGCATCGCACAATGACTTGGCGGCACCCGACATGCTGTCCGAAACGGCATTGAAGGCTTCGGAGAAATGCCCGCAGGTCGAATCGACCTCGCCGCTTGCGGTCTCGATCTCGGACGTGGAGGATTCGATTTCGCTGATCGCGGACCCGACCGTGTTCAGAATGGATGTGAACGACCCCGCCCGCTCACCGACCATTTCGGCCGTCGAAACGGCTCTGTTGCTGTTGTCGGAGAGCACCTGGAATCCCGCCTCGATCCTGGCCAGGGTTGCATTGATCTGCTCGGTAGCGTCGGAGGTGTGTTGTGCCAGTTGCTTGACCTCACTAGCGACGATTGCAAAACCCTTGCCGGCCTCGCCGGCCCGCGCCGCCTCGATCGTCGCATTGAGCGCCAGCAGATTGGTCTGACGCGCGATCTGATCGATCATGCCGGTGACTTCGCTGACGCTCTCCACCGCGCCGCGCACGTCAGTCATTTGCGATTCAAACGACTTCACGTCGTCGATCAGCGAGGCAATGGAATTGATCGCGGTGTCGGCCTCGCTCCGCGAACCGGTGAGTTCGTCGCTCATCTTTTGCGAGACGCTGCGCGCATTTCCGATGCGGCCGTTGATCGTGTCAGAGCAATCCTTCACCTGCTGCAACCGCTCCGCCAAGTCCTCGAAGGTCTCCAAATCCTGCGCGGATGTCTGCGCCGTCACCTCGATTGCCCCGGCAATATCGGCCATGCCGAGGCCGAACGTCCCCAACTCGCCGGCAATCCTGTCGAGCATGGCGCGCAATTTGGCCGCGTCGGACCCGCTCACAGTGCCGTCTTGTCTGGTCGTGTCCTTGTCTTGAACATCGGCTCCTTCAGACGGGACCTCGATTTCGTCGCTTACAGGCCGGGGGCTGGAAGCTTTCATTTCCCACTCCAGGAGTATCCGCAGTTGAATTCGCGGAAGCACAATCAATTCGTGATTGATTTTTGGCCATTCGTCTTAGAAATGTGTTACCGGCCGATCACTCGCCGACCAAAGATCATCCCGAATACAGAAGAGCTATTTTCAATCACTGCGGATGTATCGAAACAAATGCTCGCAATAGTTGTATTTCTGATGGATGAATGGCTGCGTTGGTCAGACGCTAGCTTCGGCGCTGGAGCACGACGAAGCTGTAGTCGGCCTCGTCTTTAGGGCCGGCGGTGTGCCGTTCGCGGGAAACCTCACGCCATTCGTTTCTGTCCAGTTCGGGAAAGAACGTATCGCCGTCGGGCTCCGCATGGACCTCTGTCAGGTAGATCAGATCGGCCACCGGAAGTGTCAGCGCGTAGATTTCCGCGCCGCCGATGACGGCGATTTCATCTGCACCGCGTGCGGCCGCCTTTTTCCGCGCCAGCTCGAGCGCGTCGTCCAGTTCCGAAACGACGAACACGCCCGGCCATTCCAGACCCGATGTGCGGGTGATGACGATGTTGTCCCGTCCGTCAAGCGGTTTGCCGATGGACTCAAACGTTCTCCGCCCCATGATCAGCGGCTTGTCCATGGTCACGCTGCGGAAGAACCTGAGATCGGAGGACAGGCGCCACGGCAGTTTGCCGCTCCTGCCGATGACACCGTTTTCGGCAATGGCGACGACCAAAACAATACGCACACCGTTTGTCGACATTTACACAGCGACCTCGGCCTTGATGTGCGGATGCGGGTCGTAACCAACCAGCCTGAAGTCGTCAAAGACGAAGTCGAAGATGGAGCCCACTTCCGGATTTATCTCCATCTGCGGCAACGGGCGTGGGTCGCGTGCGAGCTGCAGGTCTGCCTGTTCGAGATGATTGAGATAGAGATGCGCGTCGCCGAAGGTGTGAATGAACTCGCCGGGCTCAAGCCCGGTGACCTCGGCCACCATTTGCGTCAGCAGCGCGTAGGACGCGATGTTGAACGGCACGCCGAGAAAGATATCGGCCGATCGTTGGTAGAGCTGGCAGGACAGTCTTCCCTCCGCCACCCAGAACTGGAACAGACAATGACACGGGCTCAGCGCCATCTCGTCGAGTTCGGCCACGTTCCATGCCGAAATCACGTGCCGCCGAGAGTCGGGATTGACCTTCAGAGCGGAAATCAGCGCGGTGATCTGATCCACATGGGTGCCGTCGGGGCGCGGCCACGAACGCCATTGCCGGCCGTAAACCGGCCCGAGGTCGCCGTCCTCGTCTGCCCACTCATCCCAGATGGAAATGCCATTGCGCTTGAGATAGTCGATGTTGGTGTCGCCGGAGAGAAACCACAGCAATTCATGGACGATGGATTTGAGATGCAGCTTCTTGGTCGTGACCATGGGGAAGCCGTCGCCCAGATCGAAACGCATCTGGTAGCCGAACACCGACAAGGTGCCCGTGCCGGTGCGGTCCTCTTTGCGCACGCCGTTGCGGCGCACATGCGCCATAAGGTCGAGATATTGCTGCATGCGCGGCACAGTAACGCGATTCTCGACAAGTGCGCGAGCCCCGCGGGCATGTACCGAGCCTCATGAATGCGCGTACCATGTCGGCCTCGCGCACTGACCTTCACCAGCCTAGACCGGCTCGCCGTCTCCGTCTTCCAGGCAGCTCATTTCGTGATGGACGACCTCGAACCCGAGCTTTGCATGCTTCGTGAAGACCTTGATCGTGCCGTCGATATCGCCCTGCATCTTGGCGACGAACTTCTGGCACTCGACCTTTTTCACAAACGACTCGGGGAACTGGCCCACCATCATGGAGATGGGTTGGGTGCTCGAGGTCATGAAGAGAACGAGAACTGCTTTCCACATCAGGTTTCTCCTTTGCTGTGGTCGGTTCGTTCTCCTCCCTATGTTTGCCTCTCTTGACCGGAGGCGCCGTCTGAAAACGCCGGTCCTTGGCGTTTTGAATTGCACGAGAGATCCAGCTTGGACCGGAACCCTTTACCATTTGTAAACGTATCTTTTTGTGCACCGCAACATAATGGCCCCTTCCAGCCCCGCTTTTTCGCAAACTGTGTCCGGTCGGCAACGGTTATGGTATGGTCATGGCCTGAAGAGCGGGACAGGCACTTTCTTACGGCGTCACCATGACCGGGCACCTTCACATCCTTGCTTGCGCAGCGATCCTTCTTTCGGCGCTGGCGGCATCGCCAGACGCCGCTCAGGCCCAGACCGTCCAGGGGCTCGATGCGCCAGATGCCGGCAACTCGCAAGGCTCGCCGGCCAGTTCCGGGCCGCCCTCCTCCTTCATCATCGAGCCGGAAGCACAGATCGAGGGCGACCGCATAAAGCAACAGACATACAGGTCTCAGGCCGTCGGCAAGAACAGGAACTGGGATCTTGATATTGGGCGCTTCCAGGCGCCGATCGATGAAGACCCCAACGGAGTGGCCGAAGACCTGGAGGACAGCAACTATTCCGGCATGCGCCTGCGCCTGCCTTTCCGCGGCCGCACCGGCCAATAGCCAAAAGCACTTCCGCACGAGCGGCCTGTAGCGGACGCGTTCGTGTCCGCCTAAAATCTACTGCATCCGAACCACCAACCACCCGTCATCTGAAACCCGAAAGACGTGCCGCCGATGAGCAAACCCACCGTTCTGGTCACCCGTAAACTGCCTGAAGCCGTCGAGGCCCGCTTGTCGCGCGACTACGACGCGAGGCTCAACCCGGACGATGCGCTCTATGAACGCGATGAACTGATCGCGCGGGCGGAAGGCGCGGACGCAATCCTGCCGTGTCACACGGAGCATTTCGACGCCGACGTGTTCGACCGGCTCCCGGACTCGGTGAAGATCATCGCCAACTTCTCGGTGGGCTACGACCATGTCGACACCGAGGCCGCCAGGAAAGCGGGTGTTGTCGTGACGAACACACCGGACGTTCTGTCGGACGCGACCGCCGAGATCGTGATGCTTCTGATGCTCGGCGCGGCCCGCCGCGCTGGCGAAGGGGAAAAGCTGGTTCGGACGGCGGCCTGGAAGGACTGGAGTCCGGCCTTCATGGTCGGCACCCAGGTGACCGGCAAGACACTCGGCATCGTCGGGCTCGGGCGCGTCGGCAAGGTGGTCGCCAAACGCGCACGCGGCTTCGACATGAAGATCCTGTACCACAATCCGTCCCGAAAAACGGATGAGGACGAGCTGGGTGCGGTCTTCTACGACAGGCTGGAGGACATGCTGCCTCACTGCCAGTTCCTGTCTCTGAACGCACCCAACCTGCCCTCGACCCGCGGCTTGCTGAACGCGGAACGCATCGCACTGCTGCCCGACGGCGCCATCGTCGTCAACGCGGCGCGCGGCACGCTGGTCGATGATGACGCCCTGATCGCCGGATTGAAGGCGGGCAAACCGGTCGCGGCGGGGCTCGATGTCTTCAACAACGAGCCCGGCATCGACCCGCGGTACAAGGACCTGCCCAATACGTTCCTGTTGCCGCACATCGGCTCCGCCACCGCCGAAACGCGGGACGCCATGGGCTTCCGGGCGCTCGACAACCTCGATGCGTTCTTTGCCGGACAGGAGCCGGGCGACCGGGTCGCGTAAACGCTTTTCAAGCGCGGAGCCGCCGGCGCCATCCCATGCAGCACGAGCAACGCTGCCCTGCTTTTGGAAAGGGTGTCGCGGCCGGCTGAATTGATGTATGCGCGCGCTTGTTGTCATTGGTCGGGGCGCGCGCGCCATGCCTTCCCTACGCCATCTCATTCCGCTTTTCATCGCCGCCGGCATCCTGCTGGCCGGAAACGGCATTCAGGGCACGCTCGTCACGCTGCGCGCGGACGCGGAAGGATTCGGCGCCGCCCTCATCGGTCTGATCGGCACGGCCTATTTCGCCGGCTTTGCCGCGTCGTGCATCGTGACGCCGCATTTCATCCGTCGTGTCGGCCATATCCGGGTCTTCGCCGCGTTGGCAACCATCGCCTCCGCAGGGACGCTCGCACTCGTCCTGCTGATCGATCCCTATGTCTGGCTGCTGATCCGGTTTGCCATGGGCTTCTGTTTCTCCGGGCTGTTCACGGTGATGGAAAGCTGGCTCAACGCAAGCTCGAAGAACACCGACCGCGGACGTGTGTTCAGCATTTACCGGTTGGTCGATCTCGGCGCGGTTGCAGGCACTCAGTTCCTGTTGCCGCTGTTCGGGACGGGCGGCTTTGAACTGTTCGCCATCACGGCGATCTTCTTCTCGCTGTCCCTAGTGCCGGTGTCGCTTGCCGACCGCTCCAGTCCCAAGCCGCCAAGCCAGTTCAACTTCGATCTGAAGGCCGTCTGGATTATCTCCCCGCTTGCATGTCTCGGCTGTCTGACGCTTGGGATGACGAATGCCTCGTTTCGCCTCATCGGTCCGCTATACGCGGAACGGATGGGACTCGATACAGCCGCCATCGCGATCTTCATCGCGGTCGAGATCATCGGCGGCGCGATGCTCCAATACCCGCTCGGCTATCTCTCGGACCGGTACGACCGGCGCTGGATGGTGATCATAGCGACGCTGGGGGCCGCCGTCGCGGGCTTCTATCTGTCATGGGTGCCGCACGGAGCGGTGTATCCCATCTATTTCGGATCGTTCCTGTTCGGCGCCTTCGCCATTCCGCTTTACTCGCTCTCGGTTGCACACGCGAACGACCGCGCCGACCCGGATCAGTATGTTCTCGTTGCGGCGGGGCTTCTGTTCATCTACGCGGTCGGGGCCAGCATCGGTCCGCTGGTCGGATCCGTGGTGATCGAGCAGTTCGGCGCACCCGCCTTCTTCACCTATACGAGCCTGATACACGTCTCGTTGATCCTCGCCACACTGTTCAGGATGACGAAGCGTCCGCGCGTTTCGGAGAAAGCCAGGAAACGCTTCGCCATGTTGCTGCGCACGTCGCCGGTGATCGCGAAACTGGCAGCTCGCAACGGCGCTGCTCCCAAGGAATGACGACGGCACACGTGCCGGACCGGAGAAAACGGGGCCCGCACGCGCCGTAAATCTTTTTTTTGCCCTCTTGTCGGCATATATAAGGGGTGCCGGTTTCGATCGGCTATGGCGATAAATGGGCGTTGTAATAAACCCATCGGACCCGGGGGCAGTACCCGGCGCCTCCACCATATACTGCTTACCGCCGAACCACAGATGGCGGTATCTGATGGGGGCGAACCAGGATCGACGAGGGTGTAAAGAACGTACTTTCGCTCGGCATGGTACCACCGTTATCGGACCACCATAATAGTTGCAAACGACAACTATGCTGAGGCACGTCTCGCTGCGTAGTCAGCGCGACAGTCTCGAAATTAAGCCCTGACCTTTCGCAAGGTTAGGCGCGGTTCCGGAGGGCACCGGGCAACAGAAGCCCTCCACTCGTACCGCGTGGGGGAAGACTTCCTGCCTTTAGCTCAAGTGCGGTCGTGACAGGACTGAGGGAAAGCACTGAACGAGGCCATGGCTGAGGATCAGATCAGATATGACGTGCTGACGCAGGAGGCGCTGCGCGGCGTGGTCAAGACGGTATTGGAGCGGATCGCCGAATCCGGTCTTCCCGGAGACCATCATCTCTACATCGCATTCGAAACACGGGCGCCCGGTGTCGCCATCTCGGAGCGGCTGCGGGACCAGTACCCCGAAGAGATGACCATCGTGCTGCAGCACCAGTTCTGGGATCTGGAGGTCGGCGACAAGCGCTTCGAGGTCAAGCTCTCCTTTAACAACATCCCGGAGCGGCTCGTCGTTCCCTTCCTCGCCATCAAGGCGTTCTACGATCCGAGCGTGCAGTTCGGGCTGCAATTCGGCAACCAGGGCGCCGCGAACGATGCGGACCGCGGTCTCGGCGACCTGCCTGCCCTGACCGAGGAAAGCGACGACGCGGCAGGCGTCCCGGCCGTCGCTGACGGAACCGGTGGACAATCCGGCGCGGATACCGGCACGGCGCCAGCCAGCGGCATGGACAGCGACGTGCAGGACAACCCCGTCGCCGAAGTGGTCGAGCTCGACGCCTTCCGGAAGAAGAGCTAGCCGCAGCACGCCATCCCCTCCCCGCATTCTTCCTGCAGGGCTTTTTTCTCAGCGGCCATAACGCACGCTTCAAACCGTGCGCGCCTTGCGCTACACAGTCGGCGTGCCGCGCCGGCACGGATCTAGGAGCGAGATATGAGCAAGACGCGAACGGAAACAGACTCTTTTGGCCCCCTCGAAGTGCCGGAGGAGAAGTACTGGGGCGCGCAAACCCAACGCTCGCTCGGCAATTTCAAGATCGGCGGTGAGACCATGCCGCGCTCACTTGTACGTGCACTCGGCATCGTCAAGCTGTGCGCCGCGCGCACGAACCTGGCCCAGGACAAAATCGAAGACGAATTGGGCAAAGCGATTGCCACCGCCGCACAGGAGGTGGCCGAGGGCAAGCTGAACGATCACTTCCCACTCGTGGTGTGGCAAACAGGTTCGGGCACCCAGTCCAACATGAACGCCAATGAGGTGATCGCCAACCGGGCGATCGAAATCCTCGGCGGCACCATCGGCTCCAAGGATCCGGTACATCCGAACGACCATGTGAACCGCTCCCAATCCTCCAACGACACCTTCCCGACGGCGATGCATATCGCTACGGCCGAGGAGACCGTGCACGCGCTCATTCCCGCTCTGCAAAAGTTGCGCAATGCGCTGAACGACAAGGCGGGGGAGTGGAAGGACATCATCAAGATCGGACGCACCCACACCCAGGACGCAACGCCGGTGACCCTCGGTCAGGAGTTCTCCGGCTATACGGTGATGGTCGAGAACGGCATCCGGCGGATCGAACAGGCGTTGCCGGCGATCTACGAACTCGCCCAGGGCGGCACCGCGGTAGGCACCGGCCTCAACACCAAATCCGGCTTCGCGGAGAAGTTCGCCGAGGAAGTCGCGAGCTTTACCAAGCTGCCGTTCGTAACTGCGCCGAACAAGTTCGAGGCACTGGGCACACATGACGCGATGGTGGAAATGTCGGGTGCGCTGAACACCGTGGCCGTGAGTCTGTTCAAGATCGCCAACGACATCCGGTTCCTAGGTTCCGGCCCCCGTTCCGGTCTCGGCGAACTGGAACTTCCGGAAAACGAGCCCGGGTCGTCGATCATGCCGGGCAAGGTCAACCCGACCCAATGCGAGGCTCTGTCGATGGTGTGCACGAAGGTCATGGGCAACCAGACAACCTGCACCATCGCCGGCAGCCAGGGACACTTCCAGCTGAATGTCTACAAACCGGTGATTGCGTTCGTGGTTCTGCAATCCATACAGCTACTCGCCGACGCCAGCGTCAGCTTCACCGACAACTGCATCGTTGGCATCAAGGCCAACCGTGAGCGCATCGCCGAGTTGATGGAGCAATCCCTGATGCTGGTGACCGCCCTCGCCCCCGAGATCGGGTACGACAAGGCGACCGAAATCGCCAAGGCCGCGCACAAGAACGGCACAACACTGCGCGAGGAAGCACTCCGTCTCGGACATGTGAGCGAAGCCGACTTCGATCGGTTCGTGCGTCCTCAGGACATGGTCGGCCCGAGCGACTGACGGGTGTGACAATGGGCGGCAGACCCAAGAAGCGGTCATTGACCATCGCCGGGCACCGCACAAGCGTCTCGCTGGAAGACGATTTCTGGGACGCACTCTACGAAATGGCGTACGCCGAGGGCCGCTCTGTCCCGCAACTCATCGCCGAGATTGATTCCAGGCGCGGCCAGAACGGTCTTTCAAGCGCGATCCGCAGCGCCGTGCTGGCGCACTTCCGCGCGCGGCCCGCGGCAAGGGAACACTGATCCCGATCAGTTGCCCGTCTCGGCGAAGGGGTCGAAGCGCGGCTCCTGGCGGCGCGGAGGCGGCTGGGCAACCGGAGGAAGTGGTTGCTCGAACTGGCCGCCGGGAATCACATTGGGCTGCGCCTGCGGAAGCGGCTGCGGTACCGGAACGGGGGCCGGAGCCTGGGCCGTCCCCGGAACACCGTACGGGCTGGAAGGGCCCGGCGGTTGCAACCATGGAAGGTTCTCCGCCGGCGCCTGCCGGTTTTCATTGGGCAGCGGTTGCGGCACCGCCTCGGAATAGGGCGATGTCACCGGAGGCTGCGCGGGGATGCCTGGTCTCGGGACCGGGGCTGTCGGCCGCCGGGCGGCACTCGCCGGCGGCGGCGCAGGTGCCGGTCTGACGGTATTGACCGGCGGCGGCGCTGGCGGCTTGCGTTCCGGCGGCGGCGCCGGTTGAACCGGCGCGGTCGGCGGTGCGGCGGCCACTGGCGGGCGCGTTGCGGGCGGCGGCGCGGCGGGCGGAGTCACG
>JANQLP010000070.1 GCA_028280515.1 Hyphomicrobiales bacterium | reverse complement strand
CACCTTGTCGATGGTGTTGATCTCGCCACACGGCACCCCGGCCTCGTTCAGCCGCACGATCCAGTTCTCCGACGTGTCTTTGACGGTACTCTTCTCGATCAGCGCATTCACCTCATCACGACGCTTCTGGCGTGCTTCCAGACCGGTATAGTCGGAGCTGTGAAGCTCTTCGTCCCCGAGCAGTTCCTTCAGCCGCTCCCACATGGTCTCACCGGAACAGGCGATGTTGATGTACCCGTCACTGGTTCTGAAAACACCGGTCGGCACGCTGGTCGGGTGGTTGTTGCCGGCCTGAGGCGGCACTTCATTGCCCATAAGCCAGCGCGCGGCCTGAAAATCGAGCATGAAAACCTGGGCCTGCAACAGCGAGGTCTGTACCCACTGGCCCTCGCCGGAACGCTCCCGCTCCAACAGCGCCATCAGCACCGCCTGCGCACAGAGCAATCCGGCGCACAGGTCGGCGATCGGAATGCCGACACGCATGGGGCCTTCGCCGGGCTTGCCGGTGATCGACATCAATCCGCCCATGCCCTGCGCGATCTGGTCGAACCCGGGCCGGTCGCGATATGGCCCGTCCTGGCCGAAGCCGGAAATGGACGCGTAAACCAGGCCCTTGTTCAGCTCCCTGAGGCTCTCATAGTCGATGCCGAGCCGAGCCTTCACACCGGGGCGGAAATTCTCGACGATGATGTCGGCCTTCGCCGCGAGCTTCTTGAAGACCTCGATGCCGTCCGCCGATTTGAGGTCGAGCGTCAGGCCGCGCTTGTTGCGGTGGAGGTTCTGAAAATCAGGTCCGGCACGCGGCCCGCCCATGCCACCGGCATCGTCTCCTTCCGGCATTTCGATCTTGATGACATTGGCGCCCCAGTCGGCGAGCTGCCGGACGCAGGTCGGTCCCGATCTCACGCGGGTCAGGTCAAGGACGGTGTATGGTGCAAGCGGTGTGCGGGTTGTGGCTGAGGACATGTGTCTGCAGGTTGCATGTGGTGTGATTGAAGCCTTTCAATTGAAGGCCATTTGCACGCGCACGGCAAGCGCGCTTGAAAAGAATCTTCTGCCGGGCACGCAAGCGTGCCCTCCGGTGCACCGTCGTGCGCCGGCCAAACTCACGGGTCAGCGCGGATTGAAGCGTGAGATTTTCGTGCCTTCAAGGGTGAGGTTGTACATCAGGCCCTTTTCGTTGAAGACGAATCCGATGATCGGATCGACAATGTTGTTGGTGTTGACGCGCCCGCTGGCGCCGACGTTGATGAGCGCGACGGAACCGTCCACGCCGACTTCCCAGCCCGCGCGCGCCCGAAATCCGGCCAGCGCGCCCGGCGTCATGAACATGATGATCAAAGAACGGGTCTGGACGCCGAACTGGAAGCCAATCGACGCACCGATGACGTTGTAATAGCCGCTCGTCTGCCCGCGAATGTGCAGCACGCCTTCGCCGTATTCACCGCCGATGCCGATCCCCGCCTTGACGATAGAGGGAAAGATCAGAACCGCATCCGCCTTGTTGGCAAGCTCCCGCCCGTTCACCACGCGCTGGAAAAAGCGGTTCAACGTCGCGCGCGCTTCGGCGTCAATCTGCGCGGCGCTCGCGGCGCGCGCCGGTTCCGTGCTGAGCGGCGGCGTGGCGGCGAAAACCAGAAAAGCAACAAAAAGTGCCCCAATCAGGCGCATGGCTCGAATCCTCCGTTTTGTCCGGACCTATCAATACCAGCAACGCGGCGAAAAAAGGAAACAAGAATGTCGGAATTCGGTCCCCGGATATGGCTGATAAGACGTCACTTTCCCCCGAGAAAGGCGTCGATCCAGCGCTCATAGTCGGCGTTTCGAGTCACTTCCGCCGTCAGGTCCTTGGCAGGCAGACCCGCAAGCTCGGACGGTTTCTTGCCCTCCCGCAGGGCCTTCATGGTTTCGTAGGCCGCGTTGTAGGCGGCTGCGATCGGCTGATGGCCCTGAAGGCAGAGCCGCACGCGGTTTTCCGACAGCAGGTCGAGATCCATGATTTCAGGACCCGCACCGCCGATGATCAGCGGGAGCTTCACCGCATTCGCCGCCGCTTCAAGCTGCGCCCTGGTCTTTACGCCAACAAGAAAGATCGCGTCGACGCCGCATTTCTCGTACGCCGCGATACGCTCCACAGCATCCTCGACCGTGCTCTTCCACATGGCGCTGGTGCGGCCGACGATGGCGAGACCGGGGTCGCGGCGCGCCTCGAGCGCCGCCCTCATCTTGCCGACGCCCTCCTCCACCGACGTGAAGTCGGTCTCGCGCGGCCGGCCATACTGCATGGGCAAAACCGTATCCTCGATGGACATCCCACAGATACCGGCGGTCTCAAGTTCCTCGACCGTCCGCATCACGTTGAGCGCGTTGCCGTAGCAGTGGTCGGCGTCGACCATGACCGGAAGTTCACCGGCGCGGCAAATCCGCCGGCACTGGTCGGCGAATTCGCTCATGGTGATGACGATGTGATCGGGCGCGCCCAGGATCGTCAGTGACGCAACGGACCCCGCGAACATCCCCGCCTCGAAACCCAGATTCTCGGCGATGCGGGCCGAGATGGGATCGTAGACCGACGCCGGGTGAACGCAGCGGCCGCCTTCGAGCAAGGCGCGGAACGCCTCACGCCGTTTCTTGAAACGCATGTCTTTCTCCTGCCAAGGTGTCTTTTTGCAAATCGCCGGAGGGCGCTTACGAGGAACCGGCGACTTTCATAATGAAGGGATTGCCGGTGCCGGGGCCGGTGTTGATCATGACGCTCTTGGTCTGCAGATATTGCTCGATGGCTTCCTGACCGTTCTCCCGCCCGATGCCGGACTGCTTGTAGCCGCCGAAGGGAGCCGTGACCGAGACCGCGCGATAGGTGTTGACCCAGACCGTACCGGCGCGAAGGCGTCTGGCCATGACCGTCGCGCGGTTGAGGCTCTGCGTCCACACGCCCGCCGCGAGCCCGTAAACCACATCGTTGCCGATGCGGATGGCGTCCTCCTCATCCTTGAATGTGATGACGGAGAGCACCGGCCCAAACACTTCCTCCTGGGCGATGCGCATGTCGTTGGTGACGTTGTCGAAGATCGTCGGCTTGACGAAATACTTGCCGCCGCCTTCATCCGCACCGGCCGGGCCTCCACCGAGCACGCAGGTCGCGCCCTCGTCCTTGGCGATGCCGATATATTCGAGCACCTTCTCATATTGCGGCGGCGTCGTGACCGGCCCGACCTGGGTTTCAGCAAGCTTCGGGTCGCCCATCCGCGCTGTCGAGGCAACCTCGACCAGCTTCTCCATGAAGGCGTCGTGGATGGTTTCCTGAACCAGTAGCCGCGACCCGGCGATGCAGGTCTGGCCCGTGGCGGCGAAAATGCCGGAAATGGCGCCGTTGACCGCATCTTCCAGGATGCAATCGTCGAACACGATGTTGGGCGACTTGCCCCCGAGTTCGAGCGAGACTTTTTTGAGGCCCTGCGCCGCCTGCTCGTAGACGCGGCGACCGGTCAGTCCGCCGCCCGTGAAGGCGACCTTTGCGACCTGCGGGTGGGTGACCAGCGGTTCGCCGGCTTCCTTGCCGGTTCCCGTGACCACGTTGACGACGCCGGGCGGAAAGCCCGCTTCCTCGACCAGCTTCATGAACTCCAGCAGGGACGCCGAGGTGAATTCCGACGGCTTGATGACACAGGTGCATCCGGCGGCCAGCGCGGGCGCCAGCTTCCAGCCGACCAGCAGCAGCGGTGAGTTCCATGGCGTGATCATGGCGCAGACACCGACCGGCTCGCGCAGCGTGTAATTGAAGGTGTCCGGCTTGTCGGAGGCGATCACCGAACCTTCGACCTTGTCCGCCAGACCGCCGTAGAAATAGTACCATTCGGGCAGGTACTTGCACTGCGCCAGCATCTCGGAGATGAGCTTGCCGTTGTCGCGCACTTCGATTTGCGCCAGATGCTCGGCATTCTGCGCGATGAGATCGCCCAGTTTGCGCATCATCCGTCCGCGCGCGGTTGCCGTCGTTTCCGCCCAAGGGCCGGAGTCCCACGCGTCGTAGGCCGCCTTGACCGCCTTGTCGACGTCGCCCGCGCCGCATTTCGGGATCAGCGCCCACGGCTCACCCGTATAGGGGTCTTCGCTTTCAAACGTCTCACCGCTTTCAGACGCGACCCATTCACCGCCGATGAAGGTTTTGTATTCCTGAAGCTCGGCCATCGGACCGTTCCCTCCGCATATGTTTGATTTTTGCCGCTAACTTGCTCGGTCGCGACGCCGGGCGCAAGAGGGAACGGCGCGGCACACCAGCCATCGGATGAGCAACGAGGGTCTTGAGCCGTCCGGCGCGGACTATGCCGGTTCCTTGATTGCCTCATAGGCGTCGAGGGCCCGCTTGCGGCCGGCCGCCAGATCGACAATCGGTGCCGGGTAGGTCTCGCCGATCTTGATGCGCGCCTGCTCCTGCACCTTTTCGCTGGCCTTCCAAGGCTCGTGCAGGCGTTCGGTCGGCAATTTCGCCAGCTCGGGCACCCACGCCTTCACGTATTTGCCATCCGGGTCGAACTTCTTGCCCTGCAGGACCGGATTGAAGATCCGGAAATAGGGCGCGGCATCCGCACCGCTGCCGGCGACCCATTGCCAACTGGCGGCGTTGTTTGCCAGATCGGCATCGACAAGCGTGTCCCAGAACCAGCGTTCGCCCTCCTGCCACGGGATAAGCAGGTGCTTGACGAGAAACGACGCGGTGATCATGCGCACCCGGTTGTGCATCCACCCGGTGGTCCAAAGCTCGCGCATGCCCGCGTCGACGATGGGATAGCCGGTGCGGCCCTGCTGCCACGCCTTGAGCAGCCGCGAGTCGCTCGCCCAGGGGAACTTGGCGAATTCCGGCCTGAAGGGCTTTTCGGGAAAGTGCGGCCAATGGAACAGCAGATGGTAGGAGAATTCCCGCCAGATCAGTTCGCGCAGATAACACTCCGCGGCGGCATCCAGACGGCCGTTTTTGGCATCGGCGGTGCTGACCACGGCGTTCCAGACCTGCCGCGGGCTGATTTCGCCGAAATGCAGATGGGGAGACAGGCGCGACGTACCGTCTACGCCCGGCACATCCCGCCGAACCTTGTACTTCGCCAAGACCCCGTCCAGGAACGTCTCGAGACGCTCCCGCGCCCCAGCCTCGCCCGGCGTCCATGCGGCCGCGATACCGCCGGCCCAGTCCGGTTTCCTCGGCTGAAGCGCCCAGGCGTCGAGCTGATCTCCGTCCACACCTTCGGGCACGCGCACCAATGACGCCGGCGCCTTGTGCGGCTGGGCCAGCCGCACTGCGGCGAGGCAGGCCTTGTAGAACGGCGTGAACACCTTGTAGGGCTCGCCGGCGCCGTTCTTGATGTCTTCCGGCTCGAACAGGAGCGAGCCCGAGAAACGGCGGCACCGCACGCCCGCGCCTTCCAGCTGGCGCTGGATCGTACGCTCCAGCCTGACCGCCCAGGGCTCATAACCGCGGCTCCAGAAGATCGCGCTTGCGCCCGTTTCCCGCGCCATGTCGCGCAGAACCTCCGCGGCAGGCCCGCGCGCCAGTATCAACCGGCTGCCGCGTTTGCGCAGATCCCGATCAAGGCAATTCAGGCTCTCGTGCAGCCACCAGCGGCTGGCCCCGCCCATGGCCCAGCTTCCCGGCGTTTCATCGTCAAGAACGTAGAGGGGAATCAGCGGTGCGCCCGCCGCCACCGCGGCAGACAATGCCGGGTTGTCGTGCAGGCGCAAATCCTGCCGGAACCAAACGATGATGGGCGCTGCCGCCATGAAGCTGGCATCCTCACGGTCAAATATCTCTTGGCAAGCTGACGATCCGGCGCGCCGGAACCGCTGCACCATGCTGCACTGACGATTCGCACAAGCCTAATCCACGGATTAGGCGAATTGCGGTCTTAGTCGCTTTCGGCCCTCTCCGGCAAGTATTGTGCATAGACGCGAACGGCCTCTTCGAGCGTCCGGCTCTCATCTATCGTCTCGCGCGTCTCGTTCGCAAAAGGCGTTTTCGCGAGGACCCGGAAGATCTCGGCAGCGCCCTCATGAAAGCCGGACGGCACACCCGCGTCCGCAAACGTCGCCGCGATCTCTTCCATCTCCGCAACCCAGCGCCCGGAATCCGCAGGCAGGCGCGGAATCCGTTCACGCATGACCGCATACTCCGCCTCCTGGCTGAACTCGAATTCCTGCTTCAGCGCCTCGCTCAACCCGAGCTGCTCCGCGGCGAGAAGGACCGCCGTCTGCAGCGTCCAGCGCCCCTTGGTCAGCCCCGCGTAACACATCTTCAGGCCAGACGCGGCGCCGACTTCCCCTCCCAGCGCATGCACCTCTATGCCTTTGCCGTTCAGAGCCTCCATCGGCCTGGTGTCGGAGCCGCTGACGTAGAAGCGGGTGGCCGGTCCCTTGCCCGGCGCGAGGCCGATGATCCCCGCATCGATGTATGGCGCGCCGGCGCTCGTGATCGCCTCGCCAACCGTCTTCGTCAGTTCAGGCGAAATGGCGTTGCAGTCGACGTAAACCGGTGCGGCCCCGGTATGCTTCATCGCCCCGGCGACGGCCTCCGCCTGCGCCAGCGCGCGGCCGGGCGGAAGAATCGACAGCACAAGCTCCGCATGGGTCACGAGCGCTTCGAGGTCCGGAGTATCCTCAAGACCGGCCGTCTCGGCGAGACCGCGCGTCCGGTCGCTGCGGCCCGCAAGGCAGGTGAGAACGCGGTGGCCATGTTCGCGCAGAACGCGGCCAACCGCGTGACCCATGTCGCCGGGCATCAGGACGGCAATGGCGGGAAGGGGCATTGGTGTGTTCCGATTTTGGTTGAAGGGGAAATTGCGACAGAGCGTTCACGCAAACTCAATGCCGGCGAGAGGTCAGAGCCGCCCGGTGCAGCTCGGCGGAGTCGGCGCCGAAGCAACAGAAGACGATCCGCTTGAGGGGGGTATCCTTGCCTGCTTGCTCATGACCGCGAACGTCGTCGAGCGCCGCCCCGACCGCGACTTCGGCGGCCCTTTGCGGCGGGTAGCCATAGATACCGGTCGAAATCGCGGGAAAGGCGATTGAACCCAGGCCATGGTCGCGGGCCAACTGAAGTGATGAAAGGTAACACTCACGCAGAAGACCGTCCTCACCGCTCTCGCCGCCGCCCCAGACGGGACCCACCGCATGGATCACCCATTTGGCGGGCAGGTCGTATCCCTTGGTGATGCGCGCCTCGCCGGTCGGGCATCCCCCGAGCGTTGCGCATTCCTTCGCCAGTTGCGGCCCCGCGGCAGCGTGGATCGCGCCGCAGACGCCGCCGCCCGGCGCAAGCTCCTTGTTCGCGGCGTTGACGATCACGTCCACGTCGAGCGTGGTGATATCCGCTTCGATGACCTGGATTTCCGTTTCCATGGCGCTCTCCCGCAGCGGCAGGCTGTGTCTCGTGGCGATGGACGTCGGTCAGGCCGCCGGCTGAAGGGGCCGTTTGGCCTTGTCGCTTCGGGCGGCCTTCGCCGCAACGGAATGCGCCGGTTCGGGATATGACATTGATGCAACGGGCCCGAACTTCTTCAGCAGCTTCTTGATGTGTGTCCGATACCGGTAGTGCTGTACCTCAAGCTTGTGGCGCGGCGAGTCGATATAATCGACCCCATGGGAAAAGTCGGGCTTGGCGGACGCCTTGTGTGCGCGGAACCAGTCCGCCTTGGCCGGATCGCGCTCCTGGGCGACGACAAAGGTCGCGATGAGCTGACCCTGGTAATCGGCAAGCTGCCAGAAGCCGCCGTCAGCCGGCTGCACCAGGCCGCAGGCGAACAGATTGTCCATCTCGCGATGGCACGTATTCATGAACAACGACGTCGAGCCGTCTTCGTTGGCGATATAGCTCTTGTCCATGAACGGGAACGAGAGATGGTAGCCGGTGGCGAAAATGACGAGATCGACCTCGGTTTCCTCCCCGTTCGTGAAAATCACCCGCTTGCCTTCGAAGCGCTCGATGTCGCGGCGCGGGACGATCCGCTTGTGCGCCAGGTGGTCGAGGTAGGCCGGCGCGGAATTGGGATGGGATTCGAGGATCTTGTGGTCCGGCGTCGGCAATCCCAGACGCTCGTAGGGCCCGACGAGAAAATAGATCGCCGAGCCGTACATCCAGCGCAGGAACCTGCGCGGCACGGGCCAGCGTTGCGTGCGGTCGAGCCACTTGTCCATGGGCCGCCCGAACGCGAACTTCGGCAGGAAGTAATAGGTGCGGCGCATGGAATGCTCCACCGAGCGCGACAGAAAGGCGGCATCCGCCGCGAGGTCGCAGCCGGTGTTGCCAGCGCCGACGATCAGCACCCGTTTGCCGGTCAGCTGGTCGCGGTTCTTCACATCGATGGCGTGCAGCACTTCACCGGTGAATTCACCCGGATACTCCGGCATCATCGGATCCCAGTGATGCCCGTTCGACACGACCAGGCCGTCATAGACGCGCGGGCGCTTGTCGCCTGAAACCGTGACCAGCCACTTGCCATCGTGCCTTTCGACGTTCTCGACCGTGGTGTTGAACGTAATGTGGTCGTAGAGATCGAAATGACGCGCATAGGCGCGGATATAGTCGAGTGCCGCGTCCTTGCCGAGAAACTGCGGCGAGCCCTTCGGCATGTTGAAATCGGTGTATTTGGACAGCGAGCGCGATGTGTTCAGACAGATCGTCTCGTAAACATGGGACGGGCTCTCCGGGTTCCAGATACCCCCGACATCGGACTCCTTTTCGAAGCAATCGAAGGGAATGCCGCGCTCGACGAAGTTCTTGACCACGGCGATGCCGCACGCCCCGGCGCCGATGAGGCAATATCGCTTTGCCGAATCCACAGTCACCCGTACCTGTCCTTGTCCGTTCGCCGTCCGAGAATTCCCAACACCAAGTGCCCATCCCACGATTAATGGGACGCATACCATAAACCACAAGGCGAGCCTACGGCTCAAGTGGTGGTTCGTCGTCGCACGGGTGTTGCATGCACTTGCCAAGACTGGGGAGCAAATCCGGCATTGCCTGGGTGAACGCATGCGATCGCCAAATTGTTTCGCCGCGCACCACTGGTCAAACAGCACCGGAATGGCCTATCAATTCAATGACGAAGGGCGCCGGTTTTTCGCGATATGCTGTAGCCCGGTGAGAGTGAGATGAGTTTGGTCAGGATCAAGCGGCACAAGACGGTTCCGGTCAGAGTTGGCAACGTCACCGTCGGTGGAACGGCCCCGATTGCGGTTCAGTCGATGACCAACACGGACACCGCCGACATTCAGTCAACGACCGCGCAGATCATCGCGCTGGCGAACGCGGGGTCGGAACTCGTGCGCATAACGGTCGACCGCGACGAGGCCGCCGCCGCCGTTCCCCACATCCGCGACGCCGTGCGAGCGCGCGGTATCGATGTTCCGATCATCGGTGACTTCCACTATATCGGCCACAAGCTGCTCGCCGACCATCCCGATTGCGCCGAGGCGCTCGACAAATACCGCATCAACCCCGGCAATGTCGGGTTCAAGGATAAGCGCGACCCGCAATTCTCGGCGATCATCGAGATGGCACTCAAATATGGGAAGCCGGTTCGCGTCGGCGTGAACTGGGGCTCGCTCGATCAGGAACTGCTGACGCACCTGATGGACGAGAATGCCAAAAGCGCAGAGCCCAAAGACGCCCGCGAGGTGCTGCACGAGACGATGGTCCAGTCGGCGCTGCTGAGCGCGGCGCGCGCCGAACAGCTTGGCCTTGGCGCGGACAGAATCATCCTGTCTGCGAAGGTGAGCGCGGTACAGGACCTCATCAACGTTTACACCATGCTTGGCGAACGCAGCTCCTACGCCCTTCATCTGGGCCTGACGGAAGCGGGCATGGGGTCCAAGGGCATCGCGGCGTCCGCGGCGGCATTCGGCGTTCTCCTGCAGCAGGGCATCGGCGACACGATCCGCACGTCGCTCACACCCGAGCCCGGCGGAGACCGCACGCTTGAAGTTCGGGTGTCGCAGGAAATCCTTCAATCCATGGGCTTGCGGTCGTTTGCGCCCGAGGTTGCGGCATGTCCGGGATGCGGACGCACGACGAGCACCGTGTTCCAAGAGCTGGCCAAGGACATCGAGGACCATCTGCGCGCGTCGATGCCGGAATGGCGCGACCGCTATCCGGGCGTCGAGGCGCTCAACGTTGCGGTCATGGGCTGTATCGTCAACGGACCGGGCGAAAGCAAGCACGCCGACATCGGCATCTCGCTGCCCGGCACCGGCGAACAACCGGCGGCGCCGGTTTTCATCGACGGCAAGAAAGCGATGACCCTGCGCGGGCCCCATATCGCCGACGAGTTCAAGGCGCTCGTCGCCGACTATATCGAGCAGCGCTTCGGCACGGGTGAGAGCCCAAAGGCGGCTAGTGCTCGCGACGGCTGACGAAGCGGGCCGTTTCGCGCAAGACGTCCGCGCGTTCTCCGAACCGGTCGAGCGCCGCGATGGCTTCCCCCTCCAGACGCAGCAGTTCGGCATGTGCCGGCTCCAGGCCCAGAACGGACACAAGCGTGGCCTTGCCGGCATCGCCGTCTTTTCCGGCGCGCTTTCCCATCTTGGCTTCGTCTCCCGTCACGTCGAGCAGATCGTCGGCGAGCTGAAATGCCTGGCCGAGCAACCGGCCAAACGCATCAAGCGCCGCACGGTCCTGTCCCGAGGCACGGCCGAGGATCGCACCTGCCGCGCACGCATACTGGATCAATGCGCCTGTTTTGAGCGCCTGCAGATGCCGGATTTCATCCGCCCGCAGCGTCCTACCCTCGGCCTCCAGGTCAAGCGACTGCCCTCCCGCCATCCCGGCCCAGCCGGACGCGCGCGCAAGCCCCAGGATCAGTTCGCCGCGAACCGCCGGGTCGGAATGGGTTTCCGGCGTCGCCAGAATCTCGAACGCCAGCGTCAGCAGACCATCGCCGACCAGGATAGCCGTCGCCTCGTCATACGCGATATGCACGGTCTCACGGCCGCGCCGCAGCGCATCGTCGTCCATCCCCGGCAGGTCGTCATGCACCAGCGAATAGGTATGCACGCATTCGAGCGCCGCCGCCGCATCGAGCGCGTTCTCCTGCCTGACGCCGAACAGCGCCGCGCTTTCAACCAGCAGAAAGGGCCGCAGCCGCTTGCCGCCGCCAAGCGCGGCATAGCGCATGGCTTCGGCCAGACGGTCGGGCGGTGATGCCGGACCGCGGGTTCCTGACAGAAAATCCGCAAGCCGCTCCTGGACACGTGCCGCCCCAGCCCGCAATCGCTCATCAAACGTCATTTAACCAACATAGCGCATGCTGTCGGCGCACCGTATGGAATTTGTAGGGGAACCGGCCGGATGTTGCGGCGCAAAACCAAGAAAAGGTACAAACGTGGCATGTCCCCCCGGACCAACCGCTTCTTTCGCCTGTTTTTGAAGCTCGGCGCCATTGCCATCGCCGGCGTGCTGCTGGTCGTCCTGGCGTACCGGTTTGTCAATCCGCCCTATTCGACGCTCATGGTGACGAACGCCCTGGCCGGACGCACGCTCAAACACAAATGGGTCAAGCTTGAAGACATCTCGCCCTATCTGGTGAGCGCGGTTGTGACATCGGAGGATGCGCGGTTCTGCCGGCACTGGGGGGTCGACTGGGCCGAGGTCGAGGATGCGCTCGAAGAGGCCGAGGAAACCGGACGCGGGCCGCGCGGCGCGAGCACCATTCCGATGCAAACCGTCAAGAACCTGTTCCTGTGGCAAAACCGCAGTTACGTAAGGAAGGCGATCGAGATTCCCCTTGCCTATGCCGCGAGCGCGATGTGGCCGAAGCCGCGGATGCTCGAGATCTATCTCAATGTCGCGGAGTGGGGTCCTGGCGTTTTCGGCGCACAGGCCGCGGCGCGTCACCATTTTCGCAGCAGCGCCGCCAATCTGACCCGGCGCGAGGCCGCGCAACTCGCTGCCGCCTTGCCAAATCCGCATGTGCGCAATGCAGGGCGCCCGGGCCCGAAAACACGGCGGCTGGCGCGGAGAATGGAGCAACGCCTCAAACAGGGCGGCGCGCCGCTCGACTGCATTTACCCGAACTGAACTTGGGTTGCTTTCCGGCACTGGCATTCACCTGCAAATGGTGTATAAGGACGCCGATCAATCCCGGCGCCATGCGGACCGAACGTCCCCGCAGAGAGAGCGCCGCGCCGGTTGGCGCGAAACGGGACATCAATTCTGCTAGGAGAAAGCCTATGGCCGTTCCGAAAAGAAAGGTTTCGCGCAAGTCGCGTGGACATCGCCGCTCGGCAGACGCCCTGAAGCGCCCCACCTATGTGGAGGACAAGGACAGCGGTGAGCTGCGCCGGCCACACCATATCGACCTGAAGACGGGCATGTACCGCGGCCGACAGGTATTGGAGCCGAAAGACGAGTTTTAGTACTGGAGCCGAAAGACGAATTCTAACCGCGGAGGGAGGTTATGATCCTCACATTTCCGTTCCTTCTGTTTTCGGTCATCGCGTACAACGTCATCGTCTTCGGCACCGGCACGCCCTTCGAAACCATCGTCTTTCAGGTGCCGATGATCTCCGGTGCCCTCTGGAACTTCACGCTCGGCGATCTTCTGATCGTGGCGACGCTGGTTTTGCTGTTCATCGAAATCCTCAAGGCGACCCGCACCGGCGGCAACTCGCTGATCGATCACGCCCTCTCGACGATCGTGTTCATCATCTGTCTGATCGAGTTTCTGGTGGTTCCGGAAGCATCGACGTCGCTGTTCTTCTTCATCACGCTGATCGCGCTGATTGACGTCGTGGCCGGTTTTTCCGTCACGATCCGCGCCGCGCGGCGCGACTTCGCCGTCGGACCGCAGCATTTCTAGGTCGCAAACCGTCCGATAGCCGCAGATTCGAGTGTGCCGGGGATTTGGGTATCCGCCGGGCCCGATACAGGTGTGGGACGGGGCCCGGCGCGAAGAGTCAGCTTGAAGTCAGGCTTTCACACCGCCCCGCGTGCGTGGTTGCGATGCAGTGTTTGACCGAGGACCGGACGCATAGGCGGCGATAGCGTGTTCGCGGCGCTCGGTGATCAATCGGTTCTGTGTGTCCTTGTCGGCATATTGCAGCGTGAGGTGGGCGAGAAACGCGGAGTTGCGGCGGTTCGGGTTCGCCAAAGATGCGCTACGGTCCGCAGTCCCTGACGGCTCGCTCGCAACCGTTAAGGCCCTGCTCTGCATGTCTTTTTCGCGATTCCCGCGGTCCGCCTTGTCCGCCAGGGCTGTTCTGTTTATGCCTCTGATTTCCATTTCTTAACCGCGCTTGACCGAGTGTCCCATATTGCAACGTTTCACCGGTAATGTGGCAAGTCTCGGGCCAACACGGTCCGTTAAGGTTTGCGCATTCTTAAGACTTGTCTCCTACGATCGCCAAAAGTCGAGAGTTGGGTCGCTCTGGAGCTTGCCAAGGCTTGTGCCGTGCGAGAAGGCGAAAGCCGGACGCGACGCTGCTCGCAATCATCGGGGGACGCCGCGTGGACACCGCGCACACAGGAATCACAGCCAATCAAGCCGAGACGTCATCTCTGCAGCCCGCCCGCGCTCCGGATGGCCCGCCCGCAACGGCACCGGTCGCCGGTTCCGCGCTCGATCTGGTTTCCATTCTGAGTTCGGCCGACGAAACCTGCTACCGGTGGGACTTCGCGACAGACAGGGTTTCGTGGGCGGAAAATGCGGAGCGGGTCCTCGGCCTTGCATCGCCGAACAATCTGACGAGCGGCGCCGCCTTCCATCAGCTTATCGATCCGGAGTTTGCAAACCGGAGGTATGAGGCCATTCGCGGAACCGCAGCGGCTGAGGACGGCGCCGAATTCTCCTATTCGGTCCAGTACAAGCTCCGGCCC
>JANQLP010000046.1 GCA_028280515.1 Hyphomicrobiales bacterium | reverse complement strand
AGGCCGGCAAGTCGATCCGGTCTGTCGTCCACTTCGAGCCGAGCAAGACCATGACGATCAACACCCTGCCGGGTGAAATTGTTCCGGAATGACCTGATTGCTTTGGCGTCAGAGCTTCAAGTCCGGCGTGCTGCGCCGCTCACCGCTCGTCGAAGGAACCGGCGAGACGCGGCTGGTGCTTGTCCCGCCATCGGGCGCGACATCGTGCAACTGATGGTCGAAGACATTGCTCCAAATGGCCACTGTATCGAGCGAGCGATTGTGCGCCAGCGGGAGACAAGGAGATCCGTCAGTTTCTTGCTGACCGGGCAGACACGCCGCTCGGCGGATGCGTGTCTGAGTGACCATCGATCGCCCATACCAGTCTCGCCGGACAACGTCTAAGGCGGCTCACAAGTCTGCGGCTTTACGCGGCGGTACAACCCGCACGCCAAAAGTATATACCCATCCGATACGGGTGCTGGTGACTCCGACCGGCCCTACACATGTCGTCGTGACGACAAAGCGGTTCTTCCGGTCCGCGAGAGTGCGCTTGCCATCGCCAGATTATCGGTTCGCGCTTCCGGACGACCGGTCTGCGCGGCAAGATCAGGGTTATCCAGACGCACCGGCAGGACGAAGGTCGCGATATGAGGGCGGTGATTGAGAGCGGTGAGTGAAGAAACAGATGAACGAGCAAACCCCACCGACAAGTCTCCATGCGGTATCGAAAGAGACCGCGCTCCGGTCCCTGGATGCGGTAGAGACCGGCCTGACTTCCGCCGAAGCGGCCCGTCGCCTGGCGGAGTACGGGCGCAACCGTCTGCCGGAGCAGCCGAAGCGTAGCGCCATTCTCAGGTTTCTCGCGCATTTCCACAATGTGCTGATCTACGTGCTGATCGCCTCGGCCGCGGTCACGGCGGCACTGCAGCACTGGGTCGATACGGGCGTGATCCTCGCGGTCGTCCTCGTCAACGCGTTGATCGGCTTTGTACAGGAAGGCCGTGCCGAACAGGCGATGGAGGCGATACGCGACATGCTCGCTCCGCACTCGTCCGTGCTGCGCGACGGGCGGCGGCAAAGCGTCGATGCCGCCGACCTCGTGCCGGGCGACGTCGTGCTCCTCGAGGCGGGCGACAGGGTTCCGGCCGATCTGCGCCTTTTGCAGGCGCGTGGCCTCAAGGCCGAGGAGGCAATCCTGACGGGCGAGTCCGTGCCCGTTGAAAAGAGCACTGCACCGGTTGCCGAAGGAGCCGTGCTGGGGGATCGGACATCGATGCTCTTCAATGGAACGCTCGTGGTCTCAGGCACAGGACGGGCCGCAGTTGCGGCCACTGCGGCCGACACCCAAATCGGCCAGATCAGCGGGATGCTGTCGGAGGTGCAGACGCTGACCACTCCGCTGGTCCGTCAGATGAATATCTTCGCCCGCTGGCTCACGCTGTTCATTCTGATGATCGCGGCCAGCCTCCTCATCTACGGCCATTTCGTCGGGCACCTTCCCTTTGCCGATCTCTTCATGGCGGTCGTCAGCCTCGCCGTCGCAGCGATCCCCGAGGGGCTGCCGGCGGTGCTGACGATCACGCTGGCCGTCGGCGTGCAGGCCATGGCGCGGCGCAACGCCATCATTCGCCGCCTGCCGGCTATCGAGACGTTGGGCTCGGTTTCCGTGATCTGTTCCGACAAGACGGGCACGCTGACCCGAAACGAGATGATGGCTGCGACGCTTGCCGCGGCCGAGCACGTCTACTCCGTCGGCGGTAGCGGATATGCACCTGAAGGTACGGTGCGCTGGCGCGAAGCTGACGCCGACCCGGATGAGCATGCTGTTCTGATGGAATTCGCCCGCGCCGCCGGCCTGTGCAATGACGCGGTGCTGCATGGCGCGGCGGATGGTTGGCGCGTCGAAGGCGACCCGATGGAAGGTGCACTGATAGCACTCGCCGGCAAGATCACCGGCGCGGGGCCGCAGCCCTTCCGGGGCTGGAGCCGCACCGATGCAATCCCCTTCGACGCCGCGCACCGTTACATGGCCGTTCTGTATCACGACCACAAAGGCCATGCCTGCATCCAGGTAAAGGGCGCGCCGGAGGCGGTGCTGGCGCTCTGCTCTGGCCAGCGCGCGGCCGATGGCGGCACCGATCCGCTCGACGATGGCCACTGGCATAACATGGTCGAAGAGCTCGCGGCCGAAGGCCTGAGAGTAATCGCGGTCGCCACCAGGGACGTGGAACAGAGCCAAACCATTCTGAACACCACTGATCTGGACGGGCGGCTCACGCTGATAGGCCTGATAGGCCTGATCGACCCGCCGCGCGCCGAGGCGATCGAGGCCGTCGCGGAGTGCCACGCGGCGGGCATCCGCGTAAAGATGATCACGGGCGATCATGCCGCGACCGCCCGCGCCATCGCCGGGCAGATCGGACTGAAAAATCAGGAGAGAGTGCTGACCGGTGAAGAGGTCGAGGCGATGGACGATGCAGCACTTGCCGACGCGGCAGTGGAGACTGACATCTTCGCCCGTACTTCGCCGGCCGACAAGCTGCGCCTCGTCACTGCGCTGCAATCGCACGGCTTGACCGTGGCCATGACGGGCGACGGGGTGAACGATGCACCCGCGCTCAAACGCGCCGATGCCGGGATCGCCATGGGGCAGAAGGGCAGCGAGGCCGCGAAGGAGGCGGCCGAACTGGTGCTGGCCGATGACAATTTCGCCTCGATCGCGGCAGCGGTTCGCGAAGGGCGGACCGTCTACGACAACATCAAGAAGGTCATCAGCTGGACGCTGCCCACCAACGCGGGCGAGGCGATGACGATCATCGTGGCGCTTTTTGCAGGAATGGCATTGCCGATCACCGCGGTGCAGATCCTCTGGATCAACCTCATCACTGCGGTAACGCTTGGCCTTGCGCTCGCCTTTGAACCGTCCGAGGCAGGTACCATGCGCCGTCCACCCCGCCCGCGCGACGGGCCGCTGCTTACAGCCGGTCTGATCTGGCACATTGTGCTGGTCTCGAGCCTGTTCCTCTTCGCGGTCTTCGGAATCTATACATATGCCGTGGACCGGGGCTACGATCAGGCGCTGGCACAGACCATGGCGATGAATACGCTGGTTGTGCTGGAGATGTTCCACCTCTTTTTCATCCGCAACATCCACGGTACTTCTCTGACCTGGAAAGCAGTGAGGGGAACGAAGGTTGTATGGGCCTGCGTCATTACGGTGACGGTCGCACAGTTCGCCATCACATACCTGCCTCCCTTGCAGACCGTATTCGGCACGCAGGGCGTCTCCCTGGCTGACGGCCTCCTGATCGTCGCCATAGGTGCCGTGTTCTTTGCGCTGGTCGAAACCGAAAAACAGATGCGCCTCGCGTTCCGTAGACAGAAATCGCAGATTGACGGAGCTGCGCCAGGGGCATGAACGCCAATCGTACAAACATGCTGGCTATCAGGCGGTTTCCGGGATCAAACAACCAGGCTGTAGCGACCAGTTAACTTATGCGTTGCCGTTCAACTCATGTCCGTGTCGGCGGAGAACTTTCCTGTGCAGTCGCTGGGCCTGGCGTATCATGCTCATGGTCAGCTTCTTGGCTTCTTGCGGGTTGCGGCCTTCTATGGCGGCAAGGACCGCAAGCTGAGCCTCATACGAGAACTGCGGTATCTCCGCCGCCTTGGTGTGGCCGAAATAACGGTATCTCAAGGCGTGCTTGTCCAGGTCGGCCAGAATGCGCTGCAGCATCAGATTGCCGGACGCTTCGTGCATGTACTTTTGGAACGCGATGTTCTCGTCGAAGAACCGGTTGACGTCGGAAATCTCGAGCGCCGTCGCCATGCCTTCGAGCGCTCCTGTCATTCTATCGAGATCGTCCTTGCTCGCATGCTTGGCGGCGGCGGCCGCGGCCATGCCTTCCAGCGGCACGCGGCAACTGTAGATCTCTTTGAGGTTCTGCTCCGTCATTTCGTTGACCCGGACGCCGCGGCGGGCCAGGCGGACGACGAGGCCGCTCGCTTCAAGCTGGCGAAAGGCCTCGCGCACAGGTGAACGTGAGATATTGAACTCCCTGGATATCTCCTGTTCCGTGACATGGGCGCCGGGCGCGAAATCGAGAAAGATGATGCGTCGCTCGATGATGTTCGTCAGTTCCTGGCCGAGAACGTCCGGCAGTCTGTCGTCCAACCGGCCCGCGGCCGCCGGCTTGGCCGCCGATCCCGCCGGTGCACGGGATCCTTGTGCGTCATAGGTGGTCTTAGGCGTGCGCGCCGACATGAGTGTCCTCGCCATTTTCTCGCTGGCCGTCGAAAACCGCAGCCGGACCGCCCGCCGCAGGCCCCACGGGCCTTGCCGGATGATCGACGATGTACGGAATCAAGAGAGTTTGTCGGCGACGGTCGCGCATATGCAGAGCCGGTTCCTTCACCTAGTTCATCATGGCCGTGGGTAACCAGGTTGTCAACGGCGGCACCAGCGCCACCAGCACGGCGCAAACGATGAGCGCTGCGAGGTAGGGCATGATGGTGCGCGTGTATTCTCCCATGCCGATTCCGGCGATGGAGTTGACGATGAACATGCACAGCCCGAGCGGGGGCGTGATCAGCCCGATCATGATCGAAAGGACGACCGTGACGCCGAGATGAACCGGGTCCATCGCCAGGTGTGGCGACAGCGCCGTCAACAGGGGTACGACCAGCACGATCAGCACGATGGTCTCGATGAACAGCCCGAGCAAGATCAAGAGGGCCACAAGCAGCAGCCTTAGCACGATCACGTCGTTGCTGATCCCCAGCATGAAGTCGACCAGCAGCTTGCCGGCGCCTTCGCGGATCAGGATCCAGCCGAAGATGTTGGAAACCGCGATTACGAACATGATGATCGCGGTCAGACGCACGGCCGTGATGACGATTTCCGGAATGTCGCGCACGCCGATTTCGCGAAATATCAACAGCTCGATGGTGGCAGCGTAGACGACGGCGACGGCCGCCGCTTCGATTGGTGTGAAGACGCCGCCGAGGATGCCGCCGATGATCACCAGCGGCAGCATCAGGTCGAGCAGGCTGGCTTTGAAGGCCGCACGCAGCTCGCTGAAATCCAGCCTGTCGTGGGTCCTGTAGCCGTGCTGCCGGCACGTCAGATAGATCGTGACCATCAGGAACAGCGTCATCAACAGGCCCGGAATGATGCCGCCCACGAACAGCTTGCCGATCGAGACCTGCGCCATGGCGCCGTAGATGACGAACGGAACGCTCGGCGGGATGATCGGTCCGATGGTGGCCGAGGCCGCGGTTACCGCGGCACTCAGCCTTGGCGCGTAGCCGGCCTTTTTCATCGCCGGGATGATCATCGAGCCGAGCCCGGACGCATCGGCTGTCGCCGATCCCGACATGCCGGAGAGCAGCAGGCTGGAGAACACGTTCACCTGCGCCAGGCCGCCGGTGATGTGGCCGACAATGGCGTTGGCCAGGCGCACCAGCCGCCGGGTGATCCCGCCGTAGCTCATGATGGTGCCGGCCAGAAGGAACAGCGGCGCGGCCAGCAGCGGAAAGGAATCGGCTCCGGCGACCATCCTCTGCCCGACGACCAGGAGCGGCAGGCCGGAGTCGACAATATAGAGCACCGAGACGATGCCGATCGCGAAGGCGATCGGAACCCCAAGCAGCACGAACACAAAGAACAGGGCGAGGATGATGCCGATCGACACGTTAATCGGCTCCCTTGGAGAGCGCCGACAGCCGGACGACGAGCTGCGTGACCGTGACGAGGATCATCAGCGCCGTGCCGACGAGCAGCGCGCCGTAGACATAGCGCATGGAAATGCCGAGCGCGGGAGCCGTCTGAGTGCCGACGGCGACGATCGAGAGGCCGGCCTTGGCGAACACGATCAGGACGGCGAGCACGAGCAGGGAAATCAGGATGTCGAGCAGGGCCCGCGGCCTGCGGGGCAGGGTGTCGCGGAAGCTGTTCACCGCGATATGTTCACCGCGTTGGTGCACCAGCCCGGCGCCGACGAAGGTGATCCAGATGAGGGTGAACCGCGCCAGCTCCTCCGTCCAGAACGGCGGCGCGTCGAAGACGTAGCGGGCGATGACCTGGAAGAATACGACCGCCACCAGCATGAGGAAAAGACCGATCAGGAATGTCCTGACGGCGGCGAGCATCGCTTCATGGACGCGGCACAGGACGGTCATTCGGCACCAGGTGCGCGGGGCCGCGGCGGCCTGATCGCCGCGCCGACCGTCTCGGGTCGCTCGGTCCGGGCGTGAGACGCGGCGACGGCGGCGATCGTCTTGAGCGCGCGTTCGGGAAAGGGTGCGGTTTTTCGCTTCGTCAGGTCCACGTGAACGGACATGAGTTCCTGCGTCGCGGCAAGAAAGCCCTTTTCGTCGTGCTCCATGGTGTGGAAGTAGTGCAGACGTTTCTCGTCAAAGCCCAGAAGCTGCGTCATGACCCGGACCGGCGCGCCGTCGACCAGTTCGTCCACGTAGCGGGTGTGGGCCTCGACCACGAACGTGCTGCAGCCGGACGCGTCCGCATAGGCGGCGCCGACCCCCAATCGGTCGAGCAGCACGTCCGTGGCATGGTCGAAGATGAGGTTGTAATAGGCAACGTTCAGATGGCCGTTATAGTCGACCCAGGCGGTTTGCACGGCCTCGCGGTGGATGATCGGCGTGTCGGCTGTCAATCTGATCAATCCTTGCGCATGTTCCGTCGACGCAAAACCATGGTCGGCGACGGCATCACGCGTCTTCAACCTCGGGCGTCTTCGCGTGCGCGGCGGCGGGGACAACGGCACCCTCTTCGATCAACTGGCGGGTTTCCTCCTCGCTAAAGCCATGCTCGGCGAGGATCTCCCATGTGCTCTCACCGTAGACCGGGGCGCCGCGCGAGACCTCCGCCGGCGTTTCCGTGAACGTCACCGGAAAGCCGATGGTATCGACCGTGCCGAAGCGGCTGTGTTCGACCTGGGTCACCATGCCTCGTGCCAGCGTTTGCGGGTCCTCGTGCATTTCGCGTACGGACCGGATTGGCCCGGCCGGGAAGCCCGCCTCCTCGAAGGCCGAGAGCCAGTCTTGCGAGCTGCGTGTCTTGAAGACGGGCGCCAGCGCCTCGTCGAGCGCGCCCTTGTTCTCCATGCGCTTGGCGTTGTCGGCAAACCGGGGGTCGCGGCCCAGTTCCTCGGCGTCCATGACGGAGATCATGCGCAGCCAGTTGGACTGGTTGGCCGCGCCGACATTTATCCAGCCGTCGGATGTCTCGTAAGCCTGGTAGGGAGCGTTGAGCGGGTGCGCGGACCCGAGGGCGCCCGGATTGTCACCGGTGGCGAAACAGATGGCCGAGTGCCAGTAGGTGAGCGTAATGCCGGCTTCGTAGAGCGACGTATCCACCATCTGACCGACACCGGTCTGCTCACGATTGTAAAGGGCGGCCAATATGCCCATTGTCGCCAGGAGCCCGGCCGTAATGTCGGTCACGGGCGGGCCCACCTTCACCGGTGGCCGTCCCGCAGCCTCGCCGGTGATGCTCATAAGGCCGCTCATGCCCTGGGCGATCAAATCGAAACCGCCGCGCTCGGCGTAAGGTCCGGTGCGCCCGAAGCCCGAAACGGCGCAGTAGATGAGGCGTGGAAAGCGCTTGTGCAGGTCGGCGTAGCCGAAACCGAGCTTCTCCATTGTGTCGTGCCGGTAGTTCTCGATCACCGCATCGGCATCCGTCAACAGGCGTTCGAGCACGGCCTTTCCGCCGTCCGTCTTCAGGTTTACCGCGATGCCGCGCTTGTTGCGGTTCATCATCATGAAGGCATGGGAGTCGCCCTGGTCGCCGCTCCCCGATGCGATCGTATCGCGACGTGAGTCGTCGCCGTCCGGAACACGCTCCACCTTGATGACGTCAGCGCCCATATCGGCGAGCATGCGGCCGCATGTGGGGCCGGCCATGACGTGGGCAAGCTCAATCACCTTGGTCCCGGCAAGTGGGCCGGCGCCCTTCGACTGCTTCATTGTCTCACACCTTCCTTAGAATCACTCAGGCCTCACAATCACCCAGGGTCGTGATCACTGTCGGATCGCGATGAACGGTCCGCGGCGCTGTCGTCGCGAGGCCCTCGCAATCGGTTGCCACCGAGGGCCGGTTCCGCTCCTCGTGTCTTCGTAAGGCCCGCTTTCCATGAGGCTCATCCAATCCCGCGCCCCCGTCATCGTGCCCCACAGCCAGTGTCCTTTGTCGACAAAAATAGGCAGGGAACTTTCCGCGAGTCAACATGTTAGCGGTCGAAAAAGACATAAAAAATTGCTGTTTGTACCAACGATACTTTGCTATATAAATTGTTTAAATATATGTTTTAAATGATAAAAATTAGATTTATGATCTTCTTCATGAAAAATATCTTGTCGACAATCGACAATAAACATATAGTCGTGCGCTGTAGTCGGCGAGGGTGCGAAACGATCTGTTGTTCCGGGCCTGCCGCCGGTAGCCGCTGTAGCTCCATCGAGCTCGCCGGACGGTTCCTCGGACAGCACCGACCAGACGAGGTCCGGCGGCGCGTTGGACGATTTTGGAGGGTCTATGTCATGGTTGGAACAACGGGAAATGCACAGCAACGGTCGAGGACCGTCGCGGCTGCGCCAAACGCCGCGCGTCTGCTGTCGAGATGCAAGCCCGCACTATCTGCACTGATCATGTCGGCGGTCGTCGCCTCGGCCTCGATGTTCATTCAGGCCCCGCACGCATATGCCCAGGATGTGAAGGCCAACCTGAATCATGAGATGACCGGCACCGTCGTCGACGAGGCCGTGCAACGCATGGCGCGGAACATCGCCGAGAAGACTGACGGCCGGATCGACATCACCGTCCACTCGCGCGGCGAAATGGGCGGCGAGCGCGCCATGTTCGATCTGATGCAAGGCGGCGCCATCGAGCTTGGCATTTCCGGCGCCGCCATCATCTCTGCCGTCGCGCCTGAATTCGGCGTTCTCGACACGCCCTATCTGATCGTGTCGCCCGAACACCTCAAAAAGGTCGTCGAAGGCAAGGTCGGCGATGAAATCCGCAAGACCGTTCTCGACAAGAAGGGCATCCGTATCCTCGGCTGGATGGACCGGCCGCCGCGCCATGTCACGACGAAGGACCGGATGGTGCGCAAGCCGCAGGACATGGCGGGCATGAAAATCCGTGTCCGTGAGATCCCGGTTCAGGTTGAAGCCTTCCGCATGCTTGGCGCGAGCCCGGTTCCGATGGCATTTGGCGAGGTCTATACGGCCTTGCAGACGGGTGTGATCGACGCACAGGAAAACCCGCTTGGCATCACGCTCGGCAGCAGTTTCAACGAAGTCCAGGATCATGTGATCCTGACCGGCCATGTGCGCGAGGTGCAGTGGCTGATCGCGTCCGATTCATGGTGGCAGAAACTGAGCGACAAGGACCGGGCGGTCATCACGGAGGCCGCCGCGGAGGCGCTGCAATGGGGCCAGAACAAGGTCTATGCCCAGGATGCCGCGCATCTGAAAGAGGCTAAGGCCCGGGGTATGAAGGTCGTCGAACTCAGCGCCGCGGAGCTCAAGGCGTTTCAGGACGGTTTGGCCGACCTGCCGAAACGCTTCGCCGACGTCTGGAAAGACGGATTGTTCGACCGGATCGCAAAGGCCGGCGAGTGACCGTCGGCATCGACAATGCGGGGGTGCGGTGTGCGCACACGTTGCGCCCCTGCGGACTTTCGCGATCCGTTCAATCCGATACGTGAGAGATTATGGGCGTGGTTCCCGCGATCATGAAACTCCCCAACGCGCGCAAGGTCGTTCGGCTGCTTGGCGGCGCTGTTCCGGAGATGGAGGTGTTGATCCTCCATGATCCGTTCACCGCATCAAACGCCGAGCCTCTGGCCATCGCGGTCAGCGAGGTGGGAGCGTCCCTGACCCTTGTGCAGGCCAAGCCTGGCGGCCACCATGGCAGCCAGCTTTCCGCCGTCGCCGCTGCATCCATGAAGGCAGCCGATCTGATCATCGCCCCGATGCGCCAGAATGTGGCCCACACCGAGGCGCGCCGCGAGGCCCAAGCGGCCGGGGCCAAAGTCATCTGCCTGCCCGAGGCGGATGCCGAGGACTTTTTTCTCGCCCCCGGCTGGCAGGCCGATTTCGAGGCGCTGCGGCCGAAAATCGACGCTGTCGCGGCGGCGCTCCACGAAGCCAAGACGGCACGGGTTCATTCGAGTCTCGGTACCGATATAACCATGAGCATCGAGGGCCGCCGCGGCCGTTCCCTGAACGGGTTTGCGAATACCGTCGACATCTCGGCCGGCTATTGCCTGGAGGCCAGTATCGCCCCCGTGGAGGGCACCGCCGAAGGCAAGATCGTTGTCAATGCCAGCATTCCGGGCGTGGCTCTGATCGAGCAGGCACCGGTCGAGATCCATTACGAAAAGGGCATGGCCGTCGCCATCGAGGGTGGCGCGGAAGCCGACGTCTTTCGCAAGCTGCTTTCCGGCTTCGACGATCCCAATGTCTACAATCTGGGCGAGCTGGGCGTCGGTATGAATCCGGAATGCACTCTCGACGGCACGATGCTCAGCGACGAGAGCGTCTGGGGCGGCATCCAGCTTGCCCTGGGGACCAGCGCGCCCGGCGGCGAATGCCGCGCGGCCGCCCATTACGACACGGTGCTGACCGGCGCCGTGCTCGAACTGGACGGACAACCGGTGTTCGACGGCGATACCTTGCTTATCGAGACGGGCGATCGGCCGTCATGAGCGCTCGGTCGGCTGGCAATAAGGACTGAAGGACAAATTCAATGAAAATGGCCGCAGGCAACTCGGTGCAGTCGCGCGACGTTGCGAACGTGCTTCATCCCTACACCAATGCCCGTCGTCACGAGCGCCGCGGCCCGATCGTCATGGCGCGCGGCGAGGGCGTTCACGTCTACGATGACGACGGACGAGAGTATATCGACGGCTTGGCCGGCCTTTGGAGCGTCGCCGTCGGCTTCGGTGAGGAGCGGCTGTCGCGGGCTGCGATGCGCCAGATGGACACTCTGCCCTACTATCATACCTTCTCGCACAAGAGCCACGACCCCTGCATTGCGCTTGCCGAAAAGCTGGTCGCGATGACCCCGGAGCGCTTGAACCGTGTGTTCTTCACCAATTCGGGCTCCGAGGCGACCGACACCGTCGTCAAGCTGGTCTGGTACTACAACAACGTTCTGGAGCGGCCGCAGAAGAAGAAGATTGTCTCGAGGGTCGGCGCCTATCATGGGGTGACGGTTGCGGCCGGCAGCCTGACCGGGCTGCCGTGGGTGCATGCGCAATTTGACTTGCCCATCGCCAACATCGTGCATACGTCCTGTCCGCACCATTACCGTTTCGGCACCGAGGGAGAAGACGAGCACGCCTTCTCCGAGCGCATGGCCCAAGAGCTTGAGCAGCTCATTGTCAGCGAGGGCCCGGAAACGGTGGCGGCGTTCATCGGCGAGCCCGTTATGGCCGCCGGCGGCGTGATCGTGCCGCCGGCCGGCTACTGGGAAAAGGTTCAGGCGGTTTGCCGCAAGTACGACGTCCTCGTCGTCGCCGACGAGGTGATTACCGGGTTCGGCCGGCTCGGCCACATGTTCGGCTGCGAGCGCTTCAACATCGAGCCGGACCTTCTGGTGCTCTCCAAGCAGCTCACATCATCGTATATGCCATTGGCCGCGGTTCTTATGACGGATGAGCTGTACGACGCGATAGCCGACGGCAGCGAGGCCGTAGGCACGCTCGGCCACGGCTTCACGGGGAGCGGGCATCCCGTGGCGACGGCGGTGGCGCTGGAAAACCTGAAGGTGATCGAAGAGCGTGATCTGATATCGCACGCCGCCCGCATGGGTGAGATGCTGCGTGACGGCCTTGGCCGATTGCGCGACCATCCGCTGGTCGGCGAAGTGCGCGGCTGCGGATTGATCGCCGCGGTCGAGCTGGTTGCGGACAAGCCCACGAAGCGTCCTTTCGAACCGCAGGGCCGCCTCGGCACCTACGTTTTCGACCAGGCGCATGAGCACGGCCTGATCCTCCGCAATATCCGCGACACCATCGCCTTCTGTCCTCCTCTGATCGTCTCGGACCACGAGATCGCGGAGATCGTCGATCGTTTCGCCAGAACGCTTGAGGATGCCGCGGCCGCCAGCGAAGACGGCGGATTCCTGCAGCACGTTGACGTTTGAGGGCGGAGCGCGGTTTCTGGCTCGCGCGCGGGTTCACGGCATGTCGGATCTTCCCGGACTGGACAACCGTCTCAAAGCCGAAATGCGTTCCCCCGGCGTCTTGGTCGTGACGATCAGCCAGCCGCGACGGCGGAACGCGCTGTCGCTCGCCATGTGGCAGGGGCTCGCCGACATCTTCGCGCATGCCGGGCTGGCGCGCGACATTCGCGCAGTGGTTCTGGCGGGAGACAGCGGGCATTTTTGCAGCGGCGCCGACATCAGCGAATTCGACGAACTGAGGGACAGCGCCAAGTCGGCCGCGTTCTACGATGCGGAGAACGACCGTGCGGTCGAGGCGATCCGCCGTTGCCCGAAGCCGGTGATTGCGGCCATGTCGGGCTGCGCCATCGGCGGTGGCTTGAGCGTGGCACTTGCGTGCGATATCCGTGTCGCCGATGCGACCCTGACCGCGGGCATACCGGCTGCGCGACTGGGCGTGCTGTACAGCATCGTCGATTGCCGGCTGCTCTACCATCGATTGGGCGCGACCGCGGCCAAGGAGATCCTGTTCTCCGGCCGCCTCTTCGGCGTTGAGGACGCCGTGCGCCTCCGGCTTGTCGACCGGGTGGCCGAGGCCGGACAATCCGCCTTGGAGGCCGGGCTGGCGTTTGTCTCGGAAATCGCCGCCGGCGCGCCGCTTTCGGTCCAGGGGCACAAGGCCATCGTCGACGCCTTCGACGCCGGAGAGCTCGAGAGCTGCCGGCCCGAACTGGAGGCCCGCATTGCGGCGGCGTTCGACAGCGCCGACTATAAAGAGGGCCGCCGAGCCTTCGCAGAGCGCCGCGAGCCGGTGTTCAAGGGCGAGTAAGCCTGACGGGCCTGGCGTGTGCGACCGTCGCTGAATGAACGCCTAGGGTCGCTCTACAAGTAGAGCGCCGGATTCTCGAACTGAATCGCACAGGATTCGTTGCGCCGTTCTGTTTGAACTGCGTCCATGATGGAGTGGACACAAAAACACTGTAAAACAGATAGTTACAGATCCACGTGCAATATGTGTGCACTCAGGGAGCAACAGGAAGCTACATTGGCCCAGAATCATCAACCTGATTGTGGTCGGTGCATTTGGCCAGCATTGTAGCGGCTGTCGACGTTCGTATCACTTGTCTGCTGATGAGCTGCAAGATGATATAGCGAGGATTGTAAGTGGAGGTCTGCGAATTGTTCCAATGCTATCCTTGACTCGGCTAAAAAAGAGTTCGCTGCGTTGAACTAGTATACGTTGAGTGATCTTCTTGGATGTGCCTAAGTTCGACAGTTCAGTCAGTACAACCGCTGCCTGAGGTTGAGAAAAACCATTGGCGTTGCAATTAGACGGACTAAGTCTGCAATGAAGAGTCGGTTGTGAATGAATGCTATACCCAGTTTTCAAGAAATGATGGGTTTCCGAGCGCAGGCGCGGTCAAATCTCCTGCAAGGGCAGCGAATTCAAAATCGACGTACGATGCAAACTAGCCGTCGGATATGATCGCTCTGCGAGCATCTCGTATGAGAAATCTGGCTCAAGTTTTCGCAGTTTTTGGACCGTTTGTTGTGCAAGGTCGCGCTGGCCACTGAACATGTAAAGGGCAGTTAGGTATCTAAGCGGTGGCGCAAATGTTGGCGACAATGCATGGCTCGTTTCACCTAGTCGGATCGCTTGTTCGAATGCTCCAGCCACCGTGCCGGCTATGCAGCACAGACCATTGAGTTGGAATCTGTAGGGTGTTGAACCGGCAATATCACGCGCTAGCAGAGTGTGCCGGAATCCTTCGACTGACTTTCCCAAGTGGCATTTAGCCATGCCTAGACATGCCCAACCAAGCGGATTGGCTCGGTTCAATTGGATGCCTTGTTCAGCTAGTTCGTAGGCGGTGACGTAAGAGCGGTGGACTGTCAAATAGACGTGTGCACCAAGGCTTGCCACAAATGAGTTGTGTGGCTCCAATTCAAGTGCGCGGGACGTATATTCAACCGCTTCGCTTTCGAGTGTGTCGCGGCAAGAATACTGTCTCTCAGCCAGCATGAACATTCGCAGAAATGCTCGCCATGCCAAGTAGATGCCACGCGGCTCCAGCTCGAATGCGCGTCTAAACAGTTCGTCTGCCAGCTTGAAGTTTGTCTTTCCCAGCCGAAATAGATGCCGAATTCCTGAATAGCACAAGGATGTCGAAAGTGTTTGTGGAGCAATCTCAGACTGTGTTTCGGAAAACTGATCAATTGCAACGTTTACGGCATCATTAATGCTCCTCAAAAACGCCCGGTCATTGATGTTCAATCCGACCCGTTTGTTGTGTTGTATCGCATCCGACCACACGATGCTGTTGGTCGGGCGTTTCGTAAGGACAACACGCAGAGTTTGCTTGCCATTCGCTTTGGCAACGTCAGAGTGCAACGCCAGAGCGTTAGCTGGTGATGGCGTTGGTGGGTGGTCCAGCCGTTGATCAACCACGTCAACACAGGCGAGTTCCGATATTGTCTTGGCTATTGCGTCTAGTAACGTATCCGCAAGGACGAGGCTTTCAGCCGAGTTTGCGAATTGGCCGCGGGAGAGAAGCAATCTGTTCGGAGTGTCTGAATTTTCTCCTCCAACTGCACTTTCTGAAACGGCTTCTTCATCACAATCCACTACTTGCTCGCGGAACTGCTGACGTTGATCACGTAGCCAGTCTTCGAACTCCGGATCCCGGATGTCCAGTCCTTCCAGAAGCTCACGGTCCTCAGTGCTCGCTTCGTTGCATAATTCTCGATTGTCTTCGACATCAATTTTGACGCGGTCTCGATCGAGGGCGATTAAATAATTGTCAGCCTGTACGCAGTCGCGATCAGTTCCAAGTGTGCGTCGAATTTCGGCTAGACTTTGCCTAAGGCTTGCGGCTCCCTGCGCATCTGCGCGGTCACTCCAAAGTTTGTCCTGGATCCATTTTCGTGAGCGCTTGTTTTCCGGCGCAAGCGCCAGCAATGCCAGCAGGGCACAAGTTTTTCGTCCCCTAGGGGTTATATCCTCCCCGGTAGAGCGGACCATACGAAATGGACCGATAACCTGGAGAAGTAGTGTTGTGCCGCCACAACTCACAGTCTTCTCCCGTCACTCGATTGATTCAGAAAATATTATTTCCTTTATCGGGTGCGTAATGAAGAAAACGACAAAATAGGTAGGCTTGTCAAAAGAAATGGTGATTGATCGGCGCGCGCCGCGTTAAAAATGCGTGAATTCTCGTTATTTGCGAGCGACATATCTTGACGATTTAATATCAGACATCGAACAATCTACCTTTTCAAATACTACGAACTGGAAATTTTCTGGGTTGTCGTACATGGAGGGGGCGAGATGCCACGCAGTTTTTTCTTTGGAACATTTGGAGGCGAAGGCGGAGAAGGCGGAGAAGGCGGTGAGGGTGGTGAAGGCGGTGAAGGCGGCGAAGGTGGTGAAGGCGGTGAAGGCAGAATTGGAGTATTTGGAGGTTCTGGGCGCACAGCGCGGGCTCTGATCACAAGCCGTGATGGGGTGGTTGGTCGTTGGAGTGCTCCATCCAGTGCACCCGAACAAAATGAAACAGGACCTGCCGCTCTGGACCTCTGGTCAAAAACGCGTCGGCACCAAATCCTGCAGGCAGAGTTGTTATCTGGAATCCACTACGACGACCAAGCCAAGGAGTCCATGTCGCTGCAGTACCGTGGAGTTAATGATCGCGACGCTCAATGTCTCGTTCACATGATCCGGCCTGGAAAGGATGAATTTAAAGAACAGCTGGAGTGGGTCCGAAATTACTCTGCGCTTCGCGTCGAGCGCAGTTCGGAGATCATTACTCAGTTGACCGACATTCTGAGTTTTCTTGCTTCGGTGGCATCGCTGCATCGTCAACGACATCGTCGTACATTGGAGCTGCTGTCAGTTGTTCAACACGTAACAATCATCATCGAAATGCGAGTCAAACATGCACTCGCATGCCGGCGTCCGGTCGAGTATTCGGCGCAGGTGCAACCGATGATTCAAACCCCCGGGCACGGCACCTTGCCGAGTGGTCATGCCACGGAAGCCTTTGCGTTGGCATTCGTTCTGTATGAGCTCATGTGCCAGGACAGGGCAATCGATCCCGGCGCAAAAAGCCAGACATTTCAGCAGCTGATGCGACACGCAGAGCGGATCGCAATAAACCGGACTGTCGCCGGTGTTCATTTCCCCGTGGACAGCGTAGCTGGAATGGTGCTGGGACAGGCGTTGGCTGAGTTCTATGTCCGGAGATTTGCCGGCACGGGTGATGTCCGGACGTATACTTTCAAGGGTCCTGAATTCAAAGGTGACTTCCTATACGAAGAAGTTCTTGCCGCATATTTGAAATCTGATCCTAAGAAAAATGCGCCACAGGCAAAGAGGAAAGCCGGCGGCGCAAGCAGGTCTGACAAACTCTCCGTTCCAGTCTCTGAGCTGCTGAATCATCTCTGGAACGCGGCCAGAAACGAGTGGTCCCCGATCCAAACAAAAGGAAAAGGGAAATAGCTATGGCGCTCGATTGGGAGACAACAGAAGTCACACGAAGAAATCGTTACCTGGACTGGGAAGTTCAAAACCGGCGGGTTCGTGGTGATGCCGAAGAGGCCCGCTGGTGTCCAGTTTTGATCGAGGTCAAGCCAGACAACAAAGGAATTTATCATCGAAACCTGAAAGCACTGCAGGAACTGGCGACTGAGGACAGCTCGACCTTTTGGCTGCGCATGACGGCTGACGAGGAAGATCACCTAGATACTTTGATCCTGGACATCAATGATGGAGTTCCCGAACCTAAAGATCCGGTCGGTGTTTGGTTCTTCGTATACCTCAAGGAGAGTTCGGCATACCAAAGCGATGGCGCGTACGCCGACACTGATCTCTACGCAATTCATTTCGTTGGTGCACCGATCCCGACACTCACGTTTGGTTTGGTGCTCAGGGGCGGCAGAGCCACAGAAATTCCTCCGCCTGGTGGGGGTTTTCTTCCTTCCACAGCAGTTGGAATCGTCGATGATGGTATCGCGTTCGCCCACGAACGATTTCAGACCATCGCAGGTCAGGCTCGCGTACAGGCGATCTGGCTCCAGACTCTTGAGGTAAGAACAGAGGACAATGGAGTAGCTTTCGGCAAAAGGCTTCAGTGGAAGGAACTCAACGACGACCTACAGTCCGGAATGCGCGATGTTGAAATTTATCGCAAAGCAGGCCTGTTGGATTTCGCTTCGGAGGGGCATAAGGCTAATGCGTTTCGGCGATCTCACGGTACCCACATTTTGGACGTTGCCGCCGGATTCGATCCTGCGGAAATCAATGGCCCACAGGACTCGCCGATCTTTGCTGTTCAATTGCCCGCGGAAGCAACGGCCGATACGTCGGGTATCACGATGGGAAGCTATGTCTTGCAGGGAATTCGGCAGATCATGTTATGGGCCGATAGAATGGGCAAGACAAAGGAAAATCCAGGAATACCAGTCCCTCTCACAATCAACTTTAGTTACGGTATCCTGGCAGGACCAAAGGATGGAACGCACGACCTAGAATGGATCATTGATAGCCTTGCCAATTATCGAACTACGAGGATCAAAGACCCAATGCCCACCAAGGTCGTTCTTCCTTCGGGTAACAGTTACCGTAATCGCGACACGGCCCGAATGACGTTTTCGGACGACAAACCGCAGGACATCGACTGGGTCATCCAGCCTGATGACGCGACGCCAAATTTTTTGGAGATCTGGCTGGACATCGAAGGTGGCGAGGTGAATGGACCGACTGCACCGGTTGAATTGCAGTTGACGACTCCTGACAACGAAATGGGCATCGCAACACTTCCGAACGCCGGCAGTGTGAGAGTCCTGCAGCACAACAAGCGACCCGTAGCTGCTGTTTACTATGATTGTGTAGCAGGAAAAAACAGCAGTGTCGGCAGGGGCCGCATTTTCCTGGCCGTCAATCCAACGCATTCGCTTGACGAATCTGAGAATCTCGCACCTGCCGGACAATGGAACATCTCGTTAAAAAGATCTGTGAAAGAGAGTGTTGTCGCCAAGTTTTTCATCCAGCGAGATGATACGCCAACAGGCTATCCCCGACGAAATCGACCGTCATACTTCTCACACGCCGACGCATATTGCAGAGATCCGAAGACCGGGGACTATAAGGCGCTCAATCCTCGCGGACCGGTCTCACACGAAGGCACGATCTCTGCGATTGCGAACGGTTGCTCGACTCTTGTTGTGGGTGCTGCTGAAGCAGCTGACGGTTTGCAGCCAGCAGACTATACGTCAAGCGGTCCGAGCAAGACGAGATTGGGTCCGGACCTCTCAGCTATAGCTGACGATGGCATCGCCCATCCTGGCATTCTTGCCGCAGGAACCTACAGCGGGACAGTTGTCTCGTTGCGAGGTACAAGCGTTGCGGCACCGCAGCTTGTTCGCCGAATGGCTTATGAACTCACGCCCGGCCAGTGGGGCAGTGTCTGCTCACATGTGCCCACCTGGCCAACAAGTCAGGGCGACAAACTGCGTCTCGGTAAGTGTATTTTAAAGAAGGTGGATAACCAACACATTCCGCCGCGGAAATATTCATCGAACTGATTCCTGTTCAGAACACACATAAATAGAATAGAAAAATCTGAAGTTTCAGCATCAGAATGTTTCAGTGCTCGCATATCTGAAGCGTGCATTTCGATCCCTTTCGTGACGAACGAATTGGCCGAAAAAATCACCGAAAATTAGATAAGCCTTATCTTTTCACGAACATTTCACGCCCGTTTACGGCGCAAATCACGCTCGTCTCACGCGTGGGCGTAATAATGCACCCCAAGTTCTATCAGTCAGAACCCTTCGAACAGAGCAATACTTGTCGAAGTTGGGTGAAGCGGAGCACGATACCGATGAACGTATCGCTCAGATTGCAATGCCGGCAGGCAATAACGGCGGGTCTTTTGGGCCAAACACGCGCTCAATTATCCGGCCGCTGGGGGGCAAAAGGCGCTCAATTTTCCATAACCAAATCGTTTTCCATCGCCTCCCTCAAACCTTGCGCGCCCGTTGCCGCCATCTCTAGCGGCGGTCAACGGGCGTTGCTCTTTTCGGCCTGTGTCCGGCGATCAGGAAACGATTATTGCAGAGTATCTAACAGTAGAAGGACCCAATCATGAAACCCGTCGATGCTCCGATATGCCTGGGCGGTTATGTCTGCCCCATCTATCCGTCTCCTTGCATGGATGGCGCCACACACATTCTCGACACGCCAATAATCGGGCCGGTTCGCGTGAAACCCGCAAACGAACAGGCAAAAAAGGCGCTTGATGAACTCGAGGGCAAGGACGTTCTGACGACCGCCTGCGGTTATCCGCGAAGCACGGAAAACTGCTGGCATCTCGAGGCCTGCTACGCGGAAGAGGCGGAAGCGTCCAAGCCGAAACTCAAGGCACTTCAGAACTAAGGTGCTGCAAATCAACAGGCTGATTTATTTGATTTTTTTCTGACCCGGAGAAAAGCATGACCTCCTCCAAACAAATCACGCGGACTCAGTTAGACAAAGCGCGCGACGCCGCTGAGAAAAAATTTGGCACCCGTAGCAATGTGACAGCGATTGATGTCGGTTACAAATGGGAGGCCGGCAAGCAGACATCAGAGACGGTCGTTCGAATTCACGTGAGCGAGAAGATTGACGAGGCCGCGCTTGAAGCGGTCGAACTCTTTCCAAAGCAAATCGATGGCGTTCCGGTTGACGTAATTGAAGCCACGTATGAAACCCGGCGCGCCACCCAACCGGTTGAGCATCAATCTCGCTTCGACACTCTATTGGGTGGGATCTCCATCGGTCACGAGTATTCCACTGCCGGTTCGCTGGGCGCGATAGTCATCGATGAGGTGAACGAGCGACCTTCGATTCTGAGCAACTGGCATGTGCTCGCGGGCGCAAAATCAAAGCCGGGCGACTCAATTGTCCAGCCTGGACCTTATGACTCCGGACGCGCGCCGCGCGATACAGTTGCGTTTCTCGAACGTTCAATGCTGGACGCCGAAGGTGACGCGGCAATAGCGCATTTGAATGGTGTGCGAGGATGGCTGCCTTTTCTATACGGCACGTTTGATTTTCTGAAAGGCACTCGCGACCCTAAGCTCGGCGAAGTTCTCGTCAAATCAGGCCGCACCACCGGACAGACTGCTGGACGTGTGGATGGTGAGGGCACGTATTTCATCAGATACGAGGTGAGCCCCGGAGTTCATAAGAGAATCGGCGTCAGCGGCTTCAAACTCGTTTCCAGACAACCTGATAACCCAGGCGATGAAGAAATTTCATCTGGTGGGGACAGTGGCTCCCTTTGGTATCACCAATCGAGCGGGATGGCCGTAGGACTGCATTTTGCCGGCGAAACCGATCCAAATCCGCGCCAGGAGCACGCCATTGCCTGCAATTTGACCAAGGTGATGTCGCGCCTAAATGTTCGCTTGGCGACTGCCGAGGATTTGCTCGAGGTGAACTCTCAAATGGCGCAGAAGGCGACATCTGTAAACTTCGAAGAGCGCCTCACATCAGCGTCCCTGCCTGCGTTGGGTGCCGGCGAGATCAGCGACAACAGTCTTGGTTCTCAAGGCAACAGAATCCTCAGCCGATTTCGTGGCAGACAAGGTGCAGATTCTGAAGGACTGACTGGAACAATCACTGAAGACGCGCGGGACAGCATTCGGATTGACGTTGTCTTGGCTGTGCGAAATGTCTTGAGAAATGATGGAGAAAACCTTCTGAATATCAAGATTTCTTCTCTGTTCCCCGGCCAGAGAGGAAAGTGGTTAGATATTTCAAATGACATAAGGAGAATATTGGAAAAAAGATATGGGGGTATTTTATTTGATGATTATTTTTCTTTGAAATTTTATGAAAAGAAATTTTATGAATACATGGATGCTGTCGTCAAAAAAATAGAAGATCGTACTTAATTGAGAAATTAATCAATATAATTTGAAATTTTCAACATGAGAAAAATCAAAATATATGCCGCAATCACATTCTTATCGCTGGGCGCATCGCATAATTCCTGGGCAGGTGAGGTGACCGGATTCGAGTCGAGCAATATCTGCAAAATCTCTCGAGACGGCGTATCGCGAGTCGACCCCGACAAGCTCGCGGTTCATCGTGCGAAAACAAACAAATGGGGCGTAAAAGATCCGACCAAAGCGCCGCTGAAAGACTGGAAACAACTGGTGCAAAGAGAAACCAGTTTTACGAGTTTCCTAAATTTCCACGACAAGTCAATTTTCAGATTGGACCCGGCTCCTGGATGTCAAAAAAAAGAAAATTTTGGTGGTTCCGACTTTTTCTCCGGCTGCGTTCATATAATTTGCCTTAAACGCACGTCGGCATCGAGTGGTACAGTCGGGAACGCCAGTAACGGTTCGCCAGAACCGCCGCAACAGGTCAAAAAGACATTCAGCTTGCGAGGAAAGCCGGAAGATCTGGGTAAGCCTCTAAAAGCGCCAACTGCATCGTCGGCATCTTTCTCGGGAAGCAACAATTTTGAAGATGATATTTGGAAAGCGGAGGCCAAACTTGCGGCCGGCATTGTATTCAATGGATTCCTGACAAACAAGGGTACATCCGAGAGCCCGCTGCTATTCAATCCTTTCTCTTTCATTCCGTTTGTGACATACGAGCGGCGATTCACTTCTCGCGTTGGTGATGAAGTAAACAAGCTTGGGTTCGGTGCGCATTTCGACGTGCATTTCCGTAACGTCGAGCGGGGAGGAATCGGCCACACAGTTGCTTTCGAGACCCAGTATCTCACGGATGATGTCGGGAATTCATCGATATTGGACGGTGAGGTCATCTACTATCCGTCCTTGCCTCTCCCGTATTTCAGGTTCCTCCAACCGATCGGCCCCAAGCAACACATTGTCATGTTTGTTGAGCCAAGCGGACGATTTGAATATGGCCACGTATTTGACGCCGGTGGAAATGCAGAACTCTTCAGAACCAAGGATTACAGCAGGGTTGGCGGCGCTGTGGAGCTGGTTCTGACAGGAAATCCGGCAAATGAAGAAAATATACTCGACAAAATCAAGCTGTCGGTGGCTTACAAGTGGCTAAAAACTCTTGCAGGACCTCTGGATGATTTTCAGAGATTTTCTTCGAAGGTGGAATACAAGTTCGGACAAAAGAAGAATTTTGGCGTTGAGCTGGAATATGCGAAGGGGCGAGCAGAAACAACGCTACAGGACGAAAATTTCATCAAGGGTGCTTTCACAATGAAGCTGGGCGATCCAGCTCGGTGAAGCCCCAACGGCGGGTCATCTTTATGGACTGGATAAGTCAGGCCTCGAACAGCACGAAGCGAAAGCGAAGGACCCAATGACCGACGAAAAAACTGAAACAACATTTCCTATTGATGAAATTCCAGAAGAACTCAGAGTCAAAGAGTTTGGATCAAAGGAAACTCTCGATGACAACGAAGCCTTTGCGGAGTCTATGGATGGTAGCTCTTCGAACGAGTCAAAGGCAATGCTTGACGCCATCAGTCGATGGCGCGCGGCGAAATCACTATTGCAGCTTCGACGGCAGGTCGATGCGGCCTTTCCCGGGCGCAACAAAGCAAGTGATGGAACTATAGGGGACCAACGCCATTGCGGCGGTGGGGGACGTTCCGATCATTGTCCGAACATCCGCGATGGTGGAGTGGGTGTCGTGACTGCAATCGACATTACACACGACCCGAACAGCGGCTGCGATGCTCAAAAAATCGTCGATGCAATCCGCAGCGATCGCGACAGACGCGTCAAGTACATCATCTGGAACAGGAAGATCTTCAATTCCAAAGCGATCGGCGGCGCGGCTCCTTGGGAGGGGCGACGTTACAATGGTGCGAATCCGCACACCAAGCACGTCCATATCTCTGTGCTCCCCACAAAGGCCAGGTACGACGATGTTTCGGAGTGGAGTATTGGAACAAACGCAGCCGTTGGATAGGGGGCGCTTGAGAAGACCCACGTCTTTGGATGCTGCCAGCACCGTCCCAAGATGAACAGCTCTTTGAATTAGACGGATTCACAAAGATGACCAAGCTACTCGGTTACTCACTCATCCTTCTGGTTTTGGATTGCGAACTAATCGGAGCTGAACAGATATGACCGCACCTTCTCATCCTGCGCCGGATCCGCGACCAACCTGGGCACTTGTTGCCGGGTTGGCGGTAGGTACCATGACACTATTGTTCCTAATGGCATTCCCGCTGATTATTGTACTTACAGGAAAGCGCATCGAGTGCGGTGATGCGTTTTGGGTCACGCTGATCTTTGCTTTGGCCGTAGGCTTATCCTCCGCGTTTTTGGGGGGGTACGCCGCCGCAACAGGAGATGTGGTAGTGCCATTGCTAGGCAACCATCCTCTTACAGTTGCGATAACAGGAGGCATAGCATCGGTTGCAGTCGGTGCCGGCATCGCATACTTCGTAGTCAATCAGGGCTGTGCCAATCCCGAGTTAGCCCGCCTCCAATTTACCAAATGGGACTATAAGCCAACGGACGGGATGCTGAGTTTTCGGTTAGGAGAGGATGAAATCAAACTTCGGAATTTTCTACCAGCCCATGAGGCTGGCCAATACGAAGCCTGGGTTGCGGTTCGGAGAAGGGGAGCAACGCCCCCTGCGGGAGGCACTTACCCAATTCTACTTGGCCCGTACATGTGGGGCGCAACTCGAGATTTGCACAAGAAGCTCACACCGGAAGAGATGGCCGCCTTGGACGCCGGCTGCGCGGTTGATTTTCTCGTATTTGGTTTGAGAAAGGGTAGCAATAGGCAGTACGAGCTGTCTGCACCGTTCAAACCCTCCGATCACCCCAATGCGCGTCTCTTCCATTTGGCTGGCATAACGAAGGCGAATTGCCAATAAGGAGGTTGATATGCGATTCTTATCGGTATTACTGATCACCCTCTGTACTATCGCGCTTTGTCCACAGCAATCAGATGCGGGGTGTACAAGTGGATTCCCCACCCCATGGACCGTAACTTCTGACGAATGTTCGAGCATAAATCCTTGAACGCCTCCGCGGAGGCGTTCATGAAAGCGGTTCAGCACGGACTGATCGTGCCCTCAGCGGGAAGCTCCCCAGATCACTTCCGTCGTGATTTCGCCCTCGAAGACGGTGGGGACGAGGTGGCGGCGCAGCGCCCCTAAACGACGATATTGGACGTGTTGGCCTCGCCACCATCATCGCTAAGGACGACCCTGACCGTATCACCCGTCACGATACCCTGAAGCGTCGCGGCCTTGGCGAAGTTGTCGCCGCTGCCGGTGACATCGACCTCGAGGCTGGCCTCATCGCCGTCTTCGACGACAACCCGGACTGAATTTTCCGTGTTGCCGTTGCTTCCGCCCAGCAACGCGGAAAGGTCGATCTCGTCGCCTTCCTCGAAGTCGTAGTCGGTGATGATGTCGGCAATGTCGATGCTGCCGAGAACGAAGGTGTCCGCGCCTTCGCCGCCGGTGAGGGTGTTCTGTCCCGCGCCGCCATCGAGCACGTCGTCGCCCCCACCACCGAGCAGGATGTCGTCGCCCTCGCCACCAAGCAGGATGTCATCGCCTTCCGTGCCCAGGATCGTCTGGCCGACGACCACGTCTGTTTCCAGGGAAGCGGTGGCGGATGCGCCGTCGCCGGACGCGGCAGGCTCAAGGTCCGCTTCGAGGCTCGACCCGTCATTGAAGGAGACCGAGACGTTGACTGCACCCGGATCGAGGTCCTCACCGTCCGCGGTGGTGACGCCGATGGACAACTCATCGCCTTGCATCACCACGCCGTCGGGCATGGTGATGGTGAGCGTGTTGCCGTCGTCGGAGACTTCGGCAGTCACGCCGGAGAGATCGCCACCTGAGTCGAGCGTGAGTTGCAGATCGGTCGCGTCGAAGGTCGCGGCCTGGGCCGAGATGTCGATCGCAACCGACGTGATGAACTCGGACGCGAAAGCCGCGCCAAGGAACGCAAAGACCAGCTGGTTGCCCGACAGGGTCGCGTCGACTTTGCGCGTCGCCATGATCGGCGTGGCTGTCACGACGCTCGCGGGTGCTGCGGTGTCGAAGTCCACCACCACATAGTCTTGGGTCGTGCCATCCTCAAGCGTGTAGGAACCCTCGGCCATCACCTGCTGACCGTTGATCTGCGTGTTCGCTGACTGAGCGCCGAGATCGATCGATGCGATGTCCTGCTCGGCGAGGCTCGTGAGCTCGCCGGCCTGGCTGACGCCGTCATGGTTCGCGTCGACCCAGACCAGGATGTCGGCGAAGGCATCGTCGTTCACGTCGATGACCCCGTCGCCATTGCTGTCGAGCGAGGCCAGCGCGTCGAGCGCGTCAACGAAACCGCCGTCGTTGAACCAGGGCGAGAACATCTCGCTGCCGTCTTCGATGGCGCCCGAGCCGTCGAGGTCCATGACCAGGATGCCGTCCTCGCCCGCGGTCCAGGCCATCTCCTCGGCCACGCCGTCGGCGTTGAGGTCGAAGGCTACGGAATCACTGATCGTCGAGAGTTCGATGCCGTCGCCGTCCAGATCGAGGATGATCGGGTCGGCGACGCTGGCGAAGGTCACGTCGAGGGTGAAACTCGCGCCACGCAGAAAGACGAGGCCCGACAGATCAATGAAGATCTCTTCGCCATCGGACGTGATCCTGTCAGACGTTAGGCCAGTCGTGCCAGGGTCGAGAACCACATTCGTTATGGACGCGATGGTATCGGCGGTATCGGATATCGAAAAGCCGTTGAAGCCACCGCTATCAGGAAAACCAAGCAGGGGGTCGAAGGTCACGACGATCTGGTTCGCGCTGACGTCTATGTCTATGGCGTCGTCTTCTACTCCGATCGGCAAACCGTCGAACTCGAGGTCGTTGCCGACCTGCGCGGTGGCCGTATTGTCGTCGACAATCGTGTTCTGGTCCGGGGCCAGCTGTTTGAAGGTGACATTTTCGCCGAAGAAGTTCGGCGCGAACTCGAAAACGTCCGTCACCGTCACATCGATGGTCTGGATATCCGTTCCACCGCGGTCGTCGGCGGCGGTGACTTCCACCTCGTATATGTTGTCGCCGGGCGTCCCGCCTTGGTCGATCGGTGTCTCGAAATCGGGCGCGGTAATGAAGCTCAGCACGCCGGTATTCGTGTCGATCGTGAACAGGTTCTGGTCGGCGCCGCCGGTGATCGCGAAGGTGACCGGGTCGAGGTTCGGGTCGGATGCGTTCACGTCGGTAACGAATGTGGCCTTTTCCGCAACAGACACCGATGCCGTAGCGCCACCGCCGTTAGAGATGATTTCAGGCGCATCGTTGATGGTGATCGTGGCGTCGCTCATCGTCGCCGATGCCTCGTCATCCACGTCGCCCGCCCCTTCCGTCACGGGGCCGTCGGTGACACTGATGGTCAGGGATTCAGATGCGCTGGCACCGTCGTCATTCACGAGCGTCGTCAGGTCGAAGGAAAGCAGCGTCAGCCCCGTCGGGATGTCGCCGTCGGTCGCCGTGACCTTCAGCACCCGGTTTGCCCCGTCGTAAAGCGCCTCGCCGACCTTGGTGGCGCCGTCGAGGATATCGATGGTGACCGTAGAGCCGAGCGGCGTGCCGCCCTGGGCAACCATGTCGTCGAGAATCAACCGGCCAAAACTGGGGGATAAGTCTTCAACGAAATCGTTGTTGTCGACCGACCCCGAGATCCCTCCAAGTTCCAGCCGGATCGTGGCCATCTCGCCCTGCTTCAACCCCTGGCTCGCAAACTGGACCTCGAACACGGCCGTCTCGCCCTCGGTAATATCGACTGTGCTGGCGAGCGTATTCGAACTCTCCTCGCGGGTCTTCACAACCCATTCTACCGGTGCGTTCTCGACCTTGAAGATCACCTGGGCAGCGTCGAGCATGATCGTGTCGCCATCGCCGTCGATGGCGTTGATGAACTGGCCGAATTCGAGTTCCAGCGGATCGGCGTTACCCGTGTGATCGAGCTTCTCGAACAGGGTGAAGACCACGTCGTTGCCGTTGATCTCGACCGTGAAGACGACTGTGTCGTCGCCGTCCAGGGTGCCGTTGCCGGCAGCGGCGCCGTCGTCGCGGAAGCCGGTGAGGGTGGTGCCGTCGGAGACGATGCGTACCTGCTCACCGGCGGAGGTGAACGTGCCGAAATCCTGCGCCACGACGGTCGTGAGCGCGAACGGAACGGCGTCGGGCCCGTCGGCGCCGAAGTCGACGAGCAGGGTGAGGTCGAGGGTTGCCGAGATCGACTGGTTGATCTGGTTGAAATTGAACAGATGGGCCTGGCCGACATCGGAGCCGTCGGTATCGTCTTCGGGCGCGCCGATCAGTATAGTGCCGCCGTCGATTGCAACCGAGGCGCCGAACAGGTCCTCGTTCGTCAACGTCGGATCGTTTATGATCTGTAGCAGCGCGCCGGTGGTGGCGTCGAACAGATAGGCCTGGCCGACATTGTTGCCGGCGGTATCGTCAAATGGCGCACCAACCAGCACCAAATTGCCGTCGACCGCAACGGACCTTCCGAAAACGTCGCCGTTTGTCGGTGTCGGGTCGTTGAAGGTGTGGATCAGCGCACCGGTGGTGGCGTCGAACAGATAGGCTTGGCCGACATCGTCGCCGGCGGTGTCGTCGCCGGGTGTACTTACAACCACGAAATTGCCATCGATCGCGACGCGGCCGCCGAAATTGTCGCCGACTGCCGGTGTCGGATTGTCGAAGGTCTGCAGCAGCGCGCCGGTGGTGGCGTTGAACAGAAACGCCTGGCCGGGGGAGCTGTTGGCGCCGGGCGTACCTACAAGCACGAAATTGCCCTGGACCGCAACGGAGGCTCCGAAACGGTCGAAGAATGCCGGGGTCGGGTCGTCGAAGGTGCGCAAAAGCGCGCCGGTGGTGGCGTCGAACAGATGCGCCTGGCCGGCAAACAAATCGCTGGTGCTGTCAGTATCCGCGCTGATCAGGACGAAATTGCCGTCGATCGCAACGTTGAAACCGAAAGAGTCGCCGCCTGTCGGTGTCGGATCGTCGAAGGTGTGGATCAGCGCGCCCGTGGTGGCGTCGAACAGATGCGCCTGGCCGGCTGAGGAACCGCCGGTGTTGTCATTGGGTGCGCCGACAACCACGAGATTGCCGTCGACCGCAACGGAGCTCCCGAATTGGTCGCTGCCCGTCACCGTCGGGTCGGTGAAGGTCTGCAGCAGCGCGCCGGTGGTGGCGTCGAACAGATGCGCGTCGCCGCCAAAGGAACCGGCGGTGTCGTGACCGCGCGCCCCTACAACCAGGAAATTGCCGTCGACCGCAACGGCGTCCCCGAAAAGGTCACTGGTTGTCACCGTCGGATCGTCGAATGTCCGCGAAAACACGACGCTGCCCAAATCCGCCTCATCCACCGTCGCCATCACCATGCCGGAGGCTTCCGGAATGTCGTCGGTCACCTTGAAGACGACCTGTTCGTCATCCAGCATGATCGTGTCGCCGTCGCCGTCGGTGGCGTTGATCAGGCCGCCGAACTCGATGAACAACCGGTCCTCGAACGCCGTTTCCGGCCCGTCATTCTGGAAGTCGGGATCGGTGAACGGGTGGTCGATCCCGCCAAGGACCGTGAGGCTGATCTCGCCCGTTTCCGTCAGCGTGAGCGTGAAGATGTCGCGTCCCGCCGCGGTCGCGGTCAGCGTAATCTCTCCCGGAGTGCTGTCGTCGAAACCGGTGAAGAAGACTTGGTCGCCCATGGAGGTGACGGTGACAGTGTCGCCGTTCTCGTCCCGCGCGGTGACAGCCAGCGGGCCGCCATTATCGAGGATTGTCGCATCCTTCAGCGTGAAGGCGTCCGTTGCCGCCGGCCCGTCGGCGCCGAAATCGACGATCGTGTTGAGATCGATCGTGGCGGTTTCGAAGGGGAAGGCGGAGAAAATGCGCGCATAGACTTCGGTGTTGTCGATAGACGGATCGCCCCTCCAGATCGCGACAATGTCGCCGGAGGCGAGCTGGTCGATAAACCGGCCGCCCGTGAATCCGGCATTGACCTGATTGCCCGCCACGGTCTCGTTGATCAGGACTTCACCGCCGACCGGATTGCCGTTGGCGCCAAAGCGCTGACCGATAATGTCGTTGGTTAAATCCGTCTCCCAGATCACCATGAAACCGCTGTCGTCAAGCCCGACAACGGATACATCCTGCTGGCTGCCGAGGGTTGACGTATTCACCGGGAATTCGCCGCCGACCGGGTCGCCATTGGCGTCGAAGCGCTGGCCAAAGACGCCGTTGCCGTTGCCGTCCTGGCCAAACGATTGCCAAGTCACCACGAAACCGCCGCCCTGAAGCGCGGCAACCGAGGGCTGGGTCTGCACGTTCGGGATAAACGTGTTGATTTGGAATTCGTCGCCGACGGGATCGCCACTGGCGTCGAAGCGCTGGCCGTAGATGCCGGTGCTGCCGTCGGTATCCTGACCGAAGGATGCCCAGGTCACGACGAAGCCGCCGCCCTCGAGCGGGGCCAGGGATGGAAAGCCCTGTCGGCCGGACGTCTCGGTATTGATCTGAAAGTCGCCGCCCACGGGAGCGCCGCCGGCGTCGTAAACCTGACCGATGATCTCGGTGTCGCCTATACCGTCCTCCCAGGCCACCACGAAGCCGCCGCCCGGAAGCCCGATAACCTGCTGGGAAAACTGCTGGCCCACGGTGTCCGTGTTGACAAGGAATTCGCCGCCCACCGGATCGCCATTGGCGTCGAAGCGCTGGCCGAAGACGTCCTGGAGCTGGTTGGTTGACTGCCACGTCACCACGAAGCCGCCGCCGTCAAGCGCGGCGACCGAAGGGACGCCCTGCGCGCCGGGCAAAACCGTGTTCACGGTGAACTCGCCGCCGATCTTGTTGCCGCTGTCGTCATAACGCTGGCCAATTACATCCGTATCGTTTGGACCGGCGCCCGTTAACGACTGCCAGATGGCCACGAAGCCACCGCCATCGAGCGCGGCCACCGACGGGTTTTGCTGGGTATTGTCGGTGGTGGTGTTCACCAGGAACTCGCCTGTTTCCGGTTCAGGCACTGGGACGCCGCCGAGCCCGATCTCGCCAGCGGTCGCCATGACCATGCCGCTGGTCTCGGGAATATCGTCCAGCACCTTGAAGATGACCTGGCCGTCATCGAGCATGATCGTGTCACCATCGCCGTCCGTGGCGTTGATCAGCCCGCCGATATCGATGAACAACCGGTCCTCGAACGCGGTTTCCGGCCCGTCATTCTGGAAGTCTGCGTCGGTGAATGGGTGGTCGATCTTTCCAATGAGCGTGAAGGCGGCCTCGCCCGCTTCGGTGAGCGTCAGCTGGAAGATTTCCCGCTCGTCATTATTCACGCCCCCCGCGGTCGCGAGCAGCACGGTGATGCCATTCACCGAGGTAAACTCGGTGTAGAAAACCGTATCGCCCATGGAGGTCAGGGGCGAGACCGGGTCGCCGTTTTCGTCCGCTCCCACGACGGCGAGCGGGCCGTTACCGGGTCCCAGCACCGTGGCGTCCTTGAGCGCGAAGGGGGTCGCGCCCGGCCCGTCGGCGCCGAAGTCTACGAGGGGTGAAAGGTCGAGGGTGGTCCGTACGCCGACGGGGACACCCAGTGCATCGAAAACCCGCGCGCGGATTGCGGTACCAGAGGCATCGTCCCCGATCTCGCTCTCGTCCTCCCACGCCACCGCGAAGCCGCCGCCCTCAAGCGCCGTGATCACCGGGGCGTTCTGGTCGCTGAAGGTCGTGGAATTGATGAGGAAGTCGCTCGCATTGACCGGTGTCCCGTCGGCAGTGAAAACCCGGCCGCGGATTGAACCGTTCGAGGTGTCGCCCCCGGTCTGGCTCGAGTCCTGCCACGCCACGACGAAGCCGCCGCCCTCGAGCGCCGTGATCACCGGGTCGAACTGGCTGTTCAGCGTTGTGGTGTTGATGAGGAAGTCGCTCGTATTGACCGGCGTCCCGTCGGCGGCAAACACGCGCCCGCGAAGGGCCGATCCCGAGGTGTCGCCCCCGGTCTGGCTGAAGTCCTCCCATGCCACCGCGAAGCCGCCGCCCTCGAGCGCCGTGATCACCGGGTCGCGCTGGTCGTCGAGCGTTGTGGTGGGAATGACGAAATCGTCCGTATTGACCGGCGTCCCGTCGGCGTTGAACACGCGCCCGCGAAGGGCCGATCCCGAGGTGTCGCCCCCGGTCTGGCTGAAGTCCTCCCATGCCACCGCGAAGCCGCCGCCCTTGAGCGCCGTGATCACCGGGTCGCGCTGGCCGTCAAGCGTTGTGGTGGGAATGACAAAATCGTCCGTGTTGACCGGCGTCCCGTCGGCGTTGAAAACGCGCCCGCGGACTGCATCGCCCGAGATGTCGTCCCCGGTCTGGCTGAAGTCGTCCCATGCCACCACGAAGCCGCCGCCCTCAAGCGCCGTGATCACCGGGTCGTTCTGGCTATTCAGCGTTGCCGTGTTGATGACGAAGTCATCGGTGTTGACCGGCGTGCCGTCGGCGTTGAAAACCCGCCCGCGTACTGCATCGCTCGAGGTGTCGTCACCGGTCCGGCTCGAGTCTTCCCACACCACCACGAAGCCGCCGCCCTCAAGCGCCGTGATCACTGGTTCGTCCTGGGTGTTGAGCGTTGTGGTGTTGATGAGGAAATCGTCCGTGTTGACCGGTGTCCCGTCGGCGTTGAAAACCCGCCCGCGGATTGCACCGCTCGAGGTGTCGCCCCCGGTCCGGCTCGCGTCGTCCCACGCCACGACGAAACCGCCGCCCTCAAGCGCCGTGATCACCGGGTCGTTCTGGCCGTCCAGCGTTGTGGTGGGAATGACAAAATCGTCCGTGTTGACCGGCGTGCCGTCGGTGTTGAAAACCCGCCCCCGGACCGCCTCGCCCGAGGTATCGCCCCCGGTCCGGCTCGAGTCTTCCCACACCACCACGAAGCCGCCGCCCTCAAGCGCCGTGATCACCGGGTCGTCCTGTATGTTCGGGGTTGTCGTGTTGACTTCGAAATCGTCGCCAACGGGGCTATCCGCATTCAGATCAGCCTCATCCACGGTGCCCATCACCATGCCGGCCGCCTCGGGGATGTCGTCCACCACCTTGAAGATCACCTGATCGGGACCCAGCATGATCGTATCGCCGTCGCCGTCGGCGGCGTTGATCAGCGTGCCGACATCGAAGAACAGCGTGTCCTCGAAGGCGGTCTCGACCGTGCCGGTCGTCGTCGGGTCGTCTGTGAGCGGGTGATCGATCTTGCCGATAAGCGTGAAGATGACGTCACCGTCTTCGGTCACGGTGAGGGTGAAGATATCCCGGCCGTTGGCCGTCGCCGTCAGCGTCGTCTGACCGGCGATACTGTCGTCGAAGCTTGTAAAGAACACCGGATCGCCCATCGAGGTGAGCGAGACGGTGGCGCCATTCTCGTCGGTGACGGTGATGACACCGGGCGGATCGCCAAGCTGGGTCGCGTCCTTGAGCGTAAAGCCGCCCGGTCCGTCGGCGCCGAAGTCTACGAGCGAGAGGAGCGAAAGGGAGGTCGATATCGGAACCGGCTCGCCAGTGGGACCGAACGAATGTGCCTGGCCGACATTTGCGCCGGCCGTGTCATCACCGAGCGCACCGATCAGTATCGTGCCGCCGTCGATCGCAACGGAGCCACCGAAACCGTCGAAGCTTGTCACCGTCGGGTCGTTGAAGGTGTGGATCAGCGCGCCGGTGGTGGCGTCGAACAGATGCGCCTGGCCGACAAAGGCGCCGGCGGTGCCGTCAATGGGCGCACCGATCAGCACGAAATCGCCGTCGACCGCAACGGAGACCCCGAAACTGTCGAATATTGTCGGTGTCGGGTCGTCGAAGGTGTGAATAAGATTGCCCGTGGTGGCGTCGAACAGATGCGCCTGGCCGATAAAGGGGCCGGCGGTGCTGTCACTGGGATCACCGATCAGGACAAAATTGCCGTCGATCGCAACGGCGCTCCCGAAAAGGTCGAATGTTGTCGGATTCGGATCGTCGAAGGTGTGAATGAGATTGCCCGTGGTGGCGTCGAACAGAAACACCTCGCTGGAACCGGGCGCACTGATCAGCACGAAATTGCCTTGAACCGCAACGGCGGCCCCGAAATTGTCGGGTGCCGGTGTCGGATCGTTGAAAGTGCGGATCAGCAAGCCGGTGGTGGCGTCGAACAGATACGCCTCGCCGCCAGAGCGACTGACGGTTTCATCAAAGGGATCACCGACCAGCACAAAATTGCCGTCGACCGCAACGGAGCTCCCGAAAAGGTCGAATGTTGTCGGATTCGGATCGTCGAAGGTGTGAATGAGATTGCCCGTGGTGGCGTCGAACAGATGTGCCTGGCCGAAACTGGCGCCGGAGGTGTCGTCAAAGTTCGCACCGACAACCACGAAATTGCCGTCGACCGCAACGGAGACACCGAAAAGGTCGCCGCCTGCCGCCGACGGAGTCGGATCGTCGAAGGTGTGGATCAGCGCGCCTGTGTTGGCGTCGAACAGATGCACCTGGCCGATATTGAGGCCGGCGGTGTCGTCACTGGGCGCACCGACAACCACGAAATTGCCGTCGACGGCAACGGAGCTCCCGAATGTGTCCTCGGAGGTCGGCGTCGGATCGTCGAATGTCCGCAGCGGTTCTATGGTGCTGGTAGCGGAGAATGTCCGCAAATCCGCCTCGTCCACGCTTGCCATCTCCATGGCGCTTGTCAGGACCGGCGAGTCGTCGTCGACGAGTATTTCGAACTCGCTCCAGTCCGTGTCGCCGTCGGAGTCCTTGGCCGTAAAGCTGAAGCGCAGACGCAGTATGTCCTCAAACGACGTGTCGGGGCCGTCATTCTGAAGATCGTCGTCGGTGAAGGGGTGCACCAGCGGCGCCTTGAGCTCGAAGGTGTATTCGCCGCTACCGAGGTCCGACAGCGTCACCATGAACACGTCGTGAACCGCGCCGGAGCCGTCGGTCGCGGTGCCGAGCAGGGTATCCGTGCCCGCGCCCGCAATATCGACCACAACCTGCTCGAATTGCCCGCTCATCGCGTTGAACACGATCGCCTTCAGCTCGATCTCGTTGAAGTTCTGATCGCGCACGGAGAGCGTCTGCATGCCCATGGTCGGATCATCGGGCGCGAAGAAGACCATCCGGTCGCCGAGGCCACCGGACCCGTTATTGCCGTTGTCCGCGCCCCAGGAGATCGCGAGATCGCCGGTCGCGACCAGCACCTCGCCGGCAACATCGCCGTCGCCGCCCGGGATACCGTCCGGCAGGCCCTCCTCATCGACGATACTGCGAATGTCGATGATCCGCGCCGACACCCCTGCGGAGCTCGTATCGCCGTCCGTGTCGTCACGCGTCCTGAAGGTGATCAGGATGCGGCCGTCGTCGAGCTGCGTCACCTGCGGCTGGTCCTGACGGTCTGAGATATGCTCGTTGACGCGGAACTCGTCGCTAAAATCGATCGTCCCGCCGGCGTTGAGCGTGCCGATCCGCGCCGACACCCCGTTGTCGTCGGTGTCGCCGTCCGTGGCGTCACGCGTCGTGAAGGTGAACAGGATGCGGCCGTCGTCGAGTTGCGTCACCTGCGGATCGAACTGAGTTGAGTCTATATGCTCGTTGACGCGGAACTCCTCGCCGAAATCGATCGTCCCGCCGGCATTGAGCGTGCCGATCCGCGCCGACACTCCGGCACCGCTGGTGTCGCCGTCAGTGTCGTCAGCCGTCCTGAAGGTGAACAGGAGGCGGCCGTCGGCGAGCTGCGTCACCTGCGGCTCGATCTGCCTTCCGGATATATGCTCGTTGACGCGGAACTCGTCTCCGAAATCGATCGTCCCGCCGGCGTTGAGCGTGCCGATCCGCGCCGACACTCCGGCGATGCTGGTGTCGCCGTCGGTGTCGTCGCCCGTCCTGAAGGTGAACAGGATGCGGCCGTCGGCAAGCTGCGTCACCTGCGGCTCGTCTTGAAATTCGTCTATATGCTCGTTGACGCGGAACTCGTCGCCGAAGTCGATCGTCCCGCCGGCGTTGAGCGTGCCGATCCGCGCCGACACCCCGCCGAAGCTGGTGTCGCCGTCCGCATCGTCAAACGTCTGGAAGGTGAACAGGATCCGGCCGTCGGCCAGTTGCGTCACCTGCTGATCACCCTGACGACCGGAGATATGCTCGTTGACGCGGAACTCGTCGCCGAAATCGATCGTCCCGCCGGCGTTGAGCGTGCCGATCCGCGCCGACACCCCGCCGTCGGTGTCGCCGTCCGTATCGTCAAACGTCGTGAACGTGAACAGAATTCGGCCGTCGGCGAGCTGCGTTGCTTGAGGATCGAACTGAATTGACGATATATGCTCGTTGACGCGGAACTCATCGCCGAAACTAATCGATCCGCCGGCATCGGGCGTGCCGATCCGCGCCGATATCCCGCTGGGGCTGGTGTCGCCGTCGGTGTCGTCGCCCGTCCTGAAGGTGAACAGGACGCGGCCGTCGGCAAGCTGCGTCACCTGCGGCTCTTCCTGCGATCGGGATATATGCTCGTTGACGCGGAACTCGTCGCCGGGCTCGAGATCCGCCGCCGGCACGCCGATCACCGGCATGTCGTCCTGCCAGAAGACGGTGAAGACGCCGGACGCGCTGCCGAACGTGTTGGTGGCCACGAACGGGAAGTTCAGGCCGAGAAACTCTTCATCCCCCGGGGTCGGGAAGCCGTCGGTGTCGTCGAAGTCCGTGTCGCCGTCCTGGCCGTCATTGACCGGGATTGGATGATCGAGGTTGTGGGACACTTTAATCGTGTAGGACCCGGCGCCGGCGGGATCGATGGTGACGGTGAAGATCTGATGGTCAAGCCCCTGGTCGAACTGGCCGTCCACGCCGCCGGGTGCATCCGTAAAACCGATCAGCGTCTGCGGGTCGGTGAGTGAGAGGATGACGGGCAGGCCGTTCGAAGTCACGGGATTGCCGTTGGCGTCCTGGAAGGTAGTGCCATCAAGGCCGCCGGCAAAGGCGATGGTGCCGGGCGTGCCGTTGAAATTGACGTCCAGAGAGCCGGTGAAGGTGAGGGCATCGGGCCGCGACCCGTCAAGGTCGTTGCCTTGCCTGGGGCCGGCAGCGCCGGTGCCCCGGGTATCGAGGTCGTCCTCTTCCACGAAACCCGGTTCCGGGTTGCCGATCAAAGGCAGGGCGATGATCTCTTCGAGGTCCTCCGGCAACTCAAACTCCGAAGGAACCAGACCCAGTTCCGGCCCGTCGGCAGGCCCGAGGAGCCCGCCGAGGTCAAACGGCCCGCCGATATCGCCCGGATTGACCGCGAAATCGCCGCCGCTGCTGCCAGGCCCACTCGCATCGGGCCCGGCTGTGGGCACGCCTTCCTGCGAACCCTCGAGAGCAGCTTCCAGCTTTTCGGCCGGGATGACGGCGCCGGAGGAAAGCACCAGTGTGGGGACGTTCGTGGCGCCGCCCACGATCACCACCACCGAGCCGTCAGGCTGGACGAGATAGAGGTTGAGACCGGAGACGAAGACCTTGTCTATGGCCGTACCCGGCGGGAGCTCAATACGCATACCCGGTGCGGTCGAGTTGAAACTCGCCCTGACCGGCGCCGCATTCAGATCGAACGGCTGGTTCTGGGTGTCAGTGTCGGCCTGGGCGACTTGTACCGCCTCCGCCGAGCTCTCCGGTGTGTTCTTGTTTTTCGTTTTGCCGCCGGAAACCGGACCGGACGAATACGCGTCGCGTTTGGCCATGCCGAACCCTCAACTTAAAGTTGTACACAAGACCAAACACACCAAATTGTGGTAGAAAAGGAACGGCCAGTGCACGTTAACTGATCATTAACAGAAAGAACTGGTGCAATCTTCCCAAAAACAGGAAGTGGGTAAAGAAAACGCACACTATGTTGTGTAGGTGTTACGAATATGCCGCCTCATTCGCGTCCGCATCCGAGCGTATTGCAGACAACCTATATTGGAGCCAGGCGTATCGGACGGCCTTCCCATATCCGGCACGATCTCTCACAACTGAGGCTGTCCGCTGGCCGATCTTTCGCCACCAAGAATTCGTACATTTCTTCGTTTGTTTCGTGTGCAGTCCGTGTGCGCCAAGAATTCGCATACGTTTGACACGGCCGCAGGGGCACGCATATGGACTGCGGTCATGGGCGGAAATTCCCAAAAATGCAGCGCGGTAGATCTGCGTTTCTCCATTGCACCCATGATGAGGTGGGCGGAAAAATATTGTAATTCAGATGGCTATGAGCGTGCGTGTGCAATATGTGTGCACTGAGGGGGCAACGGAAATCGACGTTGGTCGACTTAAGGTCCCGATTTCGGCATCACTCAATGCGCCTGACCGGACCGGCAGGAAAGGGCAGTGCCTCGAATGAGGCACCGCCCGTTTTTTGTTGAAGGAAGCGATCAGCTCGCGCTGACGCCAGTCAGACGGCGTCTGCCTCATGCATCGCCGCAATCCTGTCGTCGCTGTAACCCAGCTCGGCGAGAACCTCATCGGTGTGCTCGCCGAGGAGTGGCGAGCCGGTAACCTCGATGTCCATCTCCGAGAATTTGATCGGACTTCCGACAGTAAGGTACTTGCCGCGCTTCTTGTGAGCCACCTCGACGATCGTGCCGCTCTCCCTCAGGGACTTGTCGGCAGCAAGTTCTTTCATTGACAGAACCGGCGCACACGGAATGTCGAACTTTCGGAGGATGTCAACGGCCTCGAACTTCGTCTTGTCGGCGAGCCACTTCTCGATTTCCGCGTAAATCTCCTCAATATGTGGCTGCCGTGCTGCCGCGGTCTTGTATTCCGGATCTTCCTTCCACTCGGGTTTGCCGATGGCGTCACAGATCGGTGCCCAGGCGTGCCCCTGAATAGTGAAATAGATGTAGGCATTGTCGTCGTTCTCCCAACCCTTGCATTTCAGCACCCAGCCGGGCTGGCCGCCGCCACCGGCATTGCCGCCGCGCGGAACGACATCGCTGAACTCACCATGCGGATACTGCGGATATTCCTCCAGGTATCCAAGTCGGTCGAGCCTCTGCTGGTCACGCAGTTTAACGCGGCAGAGATTCAGCACACTGTCCTGCATGGAACAGGCGACTTTCTGTCCTTTGCCGGTGACGTCGCGCTGACGCAGGGCCGTGAGAATGCCGATCGCCAGATGCATGCCTGTGTTGCTATCGCCGAGCGCCGCGGCACTCACGGTCGGCGGGCCATCCCACCATCCCGTCGTCGAAGCCGCGCCACCGGCGCATTGCGCCACATTCTCGTAGACTTTTAGATCATCGTAGTGGTGCCCCTCGCTGAAACCCTTCACAGATGCAAGGATCATCTTCGGGTTGAGTTCCAGAATACGGTCCCACGAGAATCCCATCCGGTCGAGCGCGCCCGGACCGAAATTCTCCACCATGACGTCCGAGGTTCTGATCAGTTTTTCAAGAACTTCCTTGCCTTCTGGCGTTTTGGTGTTGAGCGTCAGCGAGCGCTTGTTGCTGTTAAGCATCGTGAAATACAGCGCATCGGCATCAGGGATATCGCGCAACTGATTGCGTGTCACATCGCCCGAGCCCGGACGCTCGACCTTGATCACGTCGGCACCGTACCATGCGAGGAGCTGGGTACAGGCGGGCCCAGCCTGGACGTGGGTGAAATCAATGATCTTGATACCTTCGAGTGCTTTCGTCATCTGTTGATCTCCTTTGTTTCTTTTCTCTCGAATGCTTTTTTTCCAATTGATCCGCTTTCCGACCGGATCGTTCCGGCGGCTAATCAATGTCCACGTTCCGCTCCACATGCACCTTCAGGTTTAGATTGTGCTCGCACACCAGTCGTCCGGCCCGCTCGGTGTCGCGCGCTTCGAGTGCTTCGATGATGTGGACGTGATCAACGACCGAACGCGCCGCGCGGTCCTTCTCGCAAATCGTGCGCGCACGAATGGCGCGGAGATGCATGAACATCGACTGAGTCATGTCATTAAGCAGTTCGCTTCGACTGATAGCGAGGATTGCCTGGTGAAACAGGATGTTTGCATCCGAGTATTCGTCGAGGCACGTCTCGGGCCGGTTGTCCTCTCGTTCGAAACTGCTGCAGAGGATCCTGAGCGACGAAATCTCCTGGTTCGTGGCATGTTCGGTGATAAGCCTTGCGGCCATGCTCTCAAGCGCGGCCCAGACCGTGATCATCTCGAGAATCTCGGCTTTCGTTTTGCGGACGATCGTTGTGCCCCGGTAGGGAACAATTTTGACCAGACCCTCCTGATCGAGCCGGGACAAGGCTTCGCGCAGCGAATTTCGCGAAACGCCAAGTTTATCTGACAATTGGGTTTCGTTGATCCGCAGATCGGCCTGTTCATCGTAGATGTTCATGTTCATGATCGCGCATTTGAGCGACTCATAGACCTTGGCCTTTAGGCCGAAACGTCCGTCAATAGGGACGATCTTCGGATTTCCACTCAGCATGTTCTTTTTCCTGGTCGCATTGCCGTGGGTCTACTCACCGGCGACCCGAACTTTGGTTTTTTGTCCCCTGACCGCTCTCAACAAAGGTTTCAGGAGCGGCAGGAACAGCAGGACCAACGCGATGATCATGATCGGAGCGGCATAGACGCGGGTGAAGAAGATCGAGAGATCGCCATCACTGATGAGCAGGGATTGCCGCATTGCCGGTTCTGCCAGCGGACCAAGCACGATCGCCAGAACTGCCGGAGCGAGCGGATAGTCCAGCTTGCGCATGAGATAACCGACGATGCCGAAAACCAGAATCAACCACACGTCATGCATATCCTGGGTCGGAGCGTAGCCGCCGACGAGGCAGAGGATGAAAATCAGGGGGGCCAATAGCGTAAAGGGCAGCTTCAGTACCCAGATGAAAGCGGGGATGAACGCGACGTTGATGATGACCGCGAACAGGTTGGCGGCATAAAGCGACGCGATCAGGCCCCAGACGAATTCGCTGTGGTCGGTGAACAGCCGTGGACCGGGCTCAAGGCCCCAGATCACCATGCCGCCGAGCAGGATGGCGGTTGTCGGAGAGCCGGGAATGCCGAGCGTTAACATCGGCAGCATGGAACCGGTGCTCGCTGAGTTGTTCGCTGCTTCCGGCGCAACGACGCCGTCGACTGCACCCTTACCGAATTTGTCCGGATCGCGGGAGATCTGCTTGGCGATGCCATACGCCATCAGCGAGCCCGGCGTTGCTCCAGCAGCCGGCAGAATGCCGACGAAGTATCCGAGAAACGAGCTCATGACGGCCGTCTTCCACGTGCCGAGCAGCTCCCTGAGGTTGCTTATCGTGCGCTCGACCGTAACGACAGCTTTCGACAGCATGCTCTTTCCGCCGGCCTTGTAGTTCTCCTCCACCGTCCAGAGCATTTCGCCGATGCCGTAAATGCCGATTGCCAGAACGAGGAAATTGATGCCGTGCAAGAAGCCGGTGATATCGCCGAAGATCAGACGGGGTTCGCCGGAAACGATATCGAGGCCGACCGCCGAGAGCACGAGCCCGATGCAGATCGAGAAGATCGTCTTGGCGATGTCGTCGCCGCCGAGGCCGACGAATGTTGCAAAGGCCAGCATCATCAAAGCGAACTCTTCAGGTGCGCCAAAGAACAAGGCGACGTGGGCGAGCGGCGGCGCAAAGAACGTGAAAAGCACGACAGAGATCGTGCCGCCAACGAACGAGGCGACGGCCGCGGCCGTCAGTGCCTTGTCGGCGAGCCCGTTTTTCGCTAGCGGCCGGCCATCGAATGTTGTCGCCACCGCGGTAGAGGCGCCCGGTATTCCGAGCATGACCGAGCTGATAGCCCCGCCATACATGGCGCCGTAGTAGATTGCTGCGAGAAAGATGATGGCGCCCGTCGGGGGCACCAGGAATGTCAAAGGCAGCAAGATGGCCACACCGTTGACCGAGCCCAAACCCGGCATTGCGCCGATGAACAGACCGATCGTGCAACCGAACACAATGAGTGCCAGGTTCAAAGGTTCGAAAGCGATAAGAAAGCCGCCCCATAGTTGTGCGAGGATTTCAATCATAGCCCATTCCAAATGCGCTCTTTTTGTTTCACTCGGTCAGTTCCTCTCGGCGTGGGCAATGCGTTTGCCTTCGCGACATCAAAGGAAGATCCTGTAAAGGGGGTAGAAGACCGTCTCCTCCACGATCGGCAGACCCTTTGGCAGAGTGATTTTCAGGGCCACGTCGAAGAAGAAGAACATGACGACGGGTGTGACCGTCGCCATTGCCGCCGTCACCGGCCAAGAGTGCCGGCCAAGAAACCTGACATAAAAAACCATGAACAGCGGCACTGCACCGTAGACCCCGATGACGTAAAACGCCGCGACCGTCGTGATGAGGGCAGCGGCGACCAGACCCACCGCAATCACAGTGCCTTGGTCCATGTACACATCGTCAGACTGTGAGGGAGGCGATTTCCGGCGATACCAGTTCCTCACGATTACGATGCAGCAGACCGTCATGATGGCCGAGAGCCAGAACGGCCAAGCTCCGCCACCTGGACCTTCCCCCGAGGTCCAGCCGATAGGAAGTTCGGTGCTTTTCCACATGAGATAGAGCGAAAAGAGCCCCATCACGACGGCCATCGACAGCTCGGCTTTGCGCATCGCGGACGCCCTCCCTGGTACCTACGGCGCTTTCTCTAACGCCCTCCTGCATGGAAGCCTTCTCGTTGGAGGGGTTAACCCTCGCCAGACTGAATGATGCAGAGGTATACGATATGCCAACTGTGGTATACCATATACCAGTAGATTATAGGGATTCAACCATCTTGTTGTTTTATAAAAGGTTTTTTATCGAACCCATTGTTTCAAAACGAAGAAAATCGACAAATTTGCATATTTGGTATAATGTATACCAATGGACTGTCGGAGTGGAGCCTGGTTTCTGTTCGCGCTCAGGAGGACACGTTTCGATGAAGATTTGCATCTACGGTGCGGGGGCTATTGGCGGTTATGTGGGCGCGATGCTGACGCAAGGCGGTGCGGATGTTTCGCTGATTGCTGGCGCTGGTATCCGAGAGGCAGGTATGTATTAGGTGCCGCCGTGTCTTCCCGTCGGCCGCCTGGTCGATGGGGAGCGCGCCCGGGCCAAACCAGAGGGAGATGTAACGTGGCAATCAAAGATCTGGCTGTCGCCTTCAACGGTAGCGAGAATGCTCAGTCCGCGCTGAAATTCGCGATACAGATGTGCAAGAAATACGAGGCGGCGCTGACGGGCCTTCACATGCGAATGCCGCCCGAGTTTGAGCAAGATGTCAGCAGATGGATATCCCGCGAAATCATGGACACGCTTGCCAAGGCGGGGGCGGAGGAAGCGGCTGGTATAGAATCCGGCTTCAGGGAAACCGTTACAAAGACCAAGTTCTCCGGAGCTGTCGACTGGGTTGTCGAGGAAGGGCCGCCAAATGACCTTTTGGCGCGGGCGGCTCGTTACTATGACGTTCTTCTGATGGGGCAGTTTTCGTCCGCCGATGACAAGCGTCCGCGCGTCCGTGCCGAGGACTTGGTACTGCGATCCGGGCGACCGATCATCATCGTTCCAAACCAATACACGGTGCGGCCGTTCAACGAGCATGCCGTTATCGCATGGGACGGCAGCCGGGCGGCGGCCAGCGCGCTTTCGAACGCAATGCTGATACTTGAGACCAAGACGCGCCTCGATGTTGTTACCGTAATGTCCGACGAGGATGCCCAGTCCAAGAAGGGTGCGCCACCGAGCAATGACATCATGCGTCATCTCAAGCGGCATGGCATCGAGGCGGAACAGGTGACGTTGAGCGCACCACGCGGCGGCCATGGGCCGGCCATTACGGGCTACTGCGCGGACGTTAACCCGGATGTTCTCGTGATGGGCGGCTATGGCCATGCGCGGCTGCGCGAAGAGCTGTTCGGTGGTGTCACGCAGCATGTAATGCAGCACATGAACGTGCCTGTTTTCATGTCGCACTGATCAGCCGGTTCGCATAACAACGGCCATGTTTCGGCAAAAGGGAACCAGGCTCGCTTTAGCTCAGAAGCGGACGTGATGGTCTTCTGGCTCTGCTGTGCGCAGTCGGGTGCAAAGCAGAATTGGCCTGCTGGCCATTCCCGGCTTCGGCTCGTGGCCCTGGCGGACATGTGCGCTCGGCGTGCACCTGGAACGGACGCCGGTTTGACACGGCCGCAGGGGCACGCGTATGGACCACGGTTATGGCCGAAAATTCCCTCACATGTGCTCAGGTGGACCGGCGTTTCTCCATTGCGCCCATGATGGATTGGACACAAGTGATCTAAATTTCAGAGAGTTACGGCGTCGCGTGTGCAATATGTGTGCACCAAGGGATCAACGGAAATCGACGCTGATCGACATCCGGCAATCCGAAAGCAATACCTAACCAGATAAGGCCGACGCTCCGGATCGAAGTCGCGTTCCGATCTATTCCGCTGCTTCCAGGACGTCGGCCCGAATGAACTTCACCAGTTCGGGACGGCATGACCCGCAGTTTGTGCCCGCGCTTGTCGTCGTTCCGATGTTATCGACAGACGACGCCCCGTTGCGAACAGCTTCAGCGATATCGTTCGCGCCAACACCCATACAGGAACAAATGATGGCGCCGCGGTGCCGGACGTCTCCTGAGCTACGGCCAGCAAGGAAGGACAGCCGCTCCGCATCGTCGAATGAACTGCTCAGCTTCTCGGCTGCCCAGCTTCTTGAGAATGCCACTGGCTCAGAAGCGAGGAACAGCGCGAATTCAAGCCTGTCGTCGTCAAAAAGCGCAACCCGTAACAAGCAGGACGCACGGTCCTCAAAGACAATACTGAGCGGACATCAGGACGCTGTTCAACGCGTTTCGGCATTGGAGGGTATTGCGGACATCTCGATTTGAGTGTCGCGCGAAAGGGACGGACTCTCGGCCGGTGCCGCGATCTGCGACATCTGCCTGCTGTGCAAAGGATACCACAAAGGTCCAGTACCTTTCCCTTTCCGCTTTGTGTGCAATATGTGCGCGCTCAGGGGGCAATGGGAATCAAAGTTGATCCAGCTTCGTCAACGCGAGCGCGATAGGTGGCCTCGGCAGGTGCGGAGGCCATCCGCGGATGCTCACGTCGACGGCCCGCGGATGAGAAAGGGGAGACATCATCGCCTGACTGCATATTTCAGTCTTTGCTAATCTTCCAACGCAACTCAACAACGCAATATGCCTAGCACCGGCTGGCTTGAACGTTCGTCAATTCTCTCTTCAGGCGTCATACCTCCGCCACGCTTGCGCGATCTATTTGAATCGGTCAAACAGTGCCGAAGTGAACTTTCGCACAATTCTCATGACTTGAAGAAATGGGGGATATGATGGCGGCTGCCCGCAAGACGAGTGCAAAATCAAAGGCACAACCCAAGCGGAAAGCAACTTCGGCGGGTGCGGCCAAAAAGCCCGCTTCGCCAAAGGCTCGAGGGAAATCTGATACCGGCAATGGTTCGGCTGAGCAGGCGGCCGCGCGCAACGCGCTGCAGGCCAAAATGCTCGCTGCCGGTTTCGGCGAGATCGTCTCTATCCTCATGCGCTCGCCCCACTACAGGCACTACAGCCTCACCGACCTGGAATGGCTCGTCGTACCGCCGTTGCTTGCCAACCAGTTCACCCTGGCCGAAGCGCGTGCCAAGGAGGGGGGTATCCCGGCGCCCGTCGGCGTGGCGCTCTGGGCGCGCGTCTCGGATGAAGTCGACAAGAAACTGACGGACAGTATTGACGGGCCCGTACGCCTCCGGCCGGATGAGTGGACGAGCGGAGAGACGCTCTGGCTGATCGATGCGGTGGGGGCGCCCGAGGCGGTCAAGGCCATGGTCGAGCGGATGGGCGAGGCGGTGTTCGAGGGGAAACCGTTCAAGCTCCGCGCGCGCGACAAGGACGGCAAGATCAGTATCCAGACGATCAAGTCCAAATAGGCAAGGCGGCGAACACGATCACAGCGTCACATCAGGGCGCATCGCCGGACAGATTGATCTCGTCGTCTGGCTCGTCGTTGAAGGTCAGTCAGCTGATCCGGTTTGGCTGCACAATTTAAGGCATGCAACCGGTAATTGCAGATAAGTGCAAATACTATTTAACAAATTGAGGCGATTGCACTTGGTGTGACAAAAGAACATTTGACGTTTTTCACAAAATCACCGCACCATCGTCATAAATGTCGAGTATTCATACGTATAGTCTCAATTGAAGCGATCTTCGAAAAATCGAGCGATTTGAAATGATTAGCGGTTTCGGTGAGGACGTGATCAGAGCTGCGAAGGGTGAAGCAGGATCGTGAAGTGGCATCAAGGGGCTACTTCGGCGGCGCACAACCGCGCGCTGGGGAGTTCGCGTTTTTTTCGGAGGGCAAGACACAAATCTCTCAGGTTAAATCTCCATCAATTTAATCTCCGCAGACATAGTAGTATTTCTGATAATTCCCTTGCTGTAATCGTTTGCAAAGGCGTAATGGTGCAATAATTCAAGATTTTTCAGGACATAAATGATTAATATAATTCCATCTTATTTAATTAGATCAATTATTATATTTGTAACTTGCATAATTATATCAATACTTTTTGGATCAATAAAGATAGAATATTCAGTTGTTGCTCCTGGAATATCTTGGGTTGTTTGGTCTTATGTCTTCTATCGCGGCGAATCGAAAATCGTTCCCATAAAAGATGCATCTGATATGATGAAGTATTTAGTTAAGTTTACAATTCTCTTGATGGCCGCATACCTGTTGTGGGTGGTTGGCTTGGATTCGTTGTTCCAGAGTCATGAAAATAGCGCTTCAAATATAAAAAATAGAGATAATACACTTATATATATATTGATCATATCATCTCTTTTATTATCTATAACATCGAAAAATATTATTTTAAATGTTTATGGAATATTTGAATACATAAGATTATCAGAATCTTTCAAGGGAAAATATGCGTATACCACCCTTCTAGTATCGACAATTGTGTTTTTATTTTTTCCTTCCGCAACAAAAAAAGTTCTAGATGGTGGTAATTTTACAATCTACAGAGGCGATTGGACGATAGTTTTTATAATGTCAGGAACAATTCTCTGCATCTTTATCTCAATGATCACACTGTTGCGGATACTCAGCTCAAGAGGGCGCTAAGTGGAAACGGGTCTTAGTCGGCGCCTGGAAGGGAATCAAGAATGTCACAAACAACGCTTGTAGAACTTGACGATGTAATTGGTGGTGCATTCACCGCATTGGGGGCGGTGCTTCAAGAACAAGCTGACAAGATTGCTGACACCGCGCTGAAGCAACAAATTGGAACGCTCGCGACGAAGTCTAATGCGCTGGGCGCCGCTCTTTCTGCATACATCGGTGTTGTTCAGAATGTTGGGGATTTGCCGGATGAAGGCAATCCTACGCGCCAAGCGTTTGAGCTGGCCTTAGTCGAGTTTGCAGGTGCGTTGGGAGCATTAGCGGGGAGCCTTTATGCTAAACAGATAGTTGTGGGGGTGGCGGCGACTGTACTCGGACTGAACTTGTCCATAGGAGTTGGAGGAGCAATCGTTGTAGCAGTCATCGGTGGGATTGCTCTCGACAATATAGCGGAAGGTATCACCCAAAGCGTCGTTGACTATTTCAATCAAGAAGGCCTCACCCTAGTTCCCGGCGTAGAAGCGATAGGCAGTAGTAACGCCGAAGAGTTCGTCGGAACGAATTATTCCGACATGATCAATTCAGCGGGTGGTGATGACATCATCTTCGCGCGTGGTGGCGCTGACGTACTGGATGGCGGTGAAGGGAGTGATCAGATCTTTGCCGGCGAGGGCAATGATACCGTTCAAGGCGGCGCAGGCAATGACTTTCTGTTCGGGAACCATGATGAGGCACCGACCCTGAATCCGGGTTCTGACCGGGACGTAATCCACGGTGGTGACGGCAAAGACCTGATCGTCGGCGGGCATGATCGAGATGTTCTTTGGGGCGATGGTAACGACGACGTCATCTACGGCTTTTATTCGATAGACAATGGCGTCAACGATCCCACCGACAAGGATGAGTTACACGGCGGCGGCGGGATGGACTATCTCTATGGCCAACAGGCAGATGACAAGCTCTTTGGAGATGGTGGGAATGACGTTCTATTCGGTGGAAAAGACAATGACATTCTAGTCGGCGGTGCAGGTGATGACATATTGCACGGCGGCGAAGATGGTCTTGCTGTTCAAAATGATGGAACTGATGTCGCCGACTACTCAGCGGTAGGGAATGGCATAACAATCATTATGACGGAGCCAACGGACGTTCCGGTTCCCGGCCTTCCAGGGCAATCGTTTGGTTCGTCCACTGTATCTGTAACCAACGACGGTCAAGGCGGTATTGATTCACTTATCTCAATTGAAAAGATCATCGGCACGAGCAACGCCGACGAAGTTGTGGTCAGGGCAGGTTTCTTAGGTGTAGGCGGCAATCCGGACCTCACCATAGACCTTGGCTCAAGCACGGTGTCCTCTGATGACGCCGACACGATCGACGTCACCGACATCAATGACACGATTGTCGTGCATCTGGGCAGCCAGTCCTCACCCGACATTAAGGCGGGCGTTTATAGCTACAGTCCGAACCGGGCATCGCTTCTGGTGGGCATCGAGAACGCCAACATCGTGAAGGCTGGCGCGGGCACGCAAGTCCTGTTTGCCAATGGCGGCAAGTTCGAGGACGGCGAAGGGTTCTCCGTCCTGCATGGCGGTGCGGGCATCGATTTCCTTCAGGGCGATGGTTGGACATCCCACCTCTACGGAGGAGACGACATTGATGTGTTCGGAATGGCCAGCGGGACATTCGTCATGGATGCGACGCAGGACGATTTCGTCACCTGGGGGCCGTTCCGGCTGACTGGCGGTGTGCAGCAATGGTGGATGGAAGGCGGGTTTGCGCATTGGACGCCCTTCTCGGGGATTCTGAATGCGATTGCCGGTCCGGGCGTTCTGATGAACTTCCTCGACTCCTATCTCAGCATGGCGGTGGACGTGGCCTTCATGTCGACATTCGCTTATGGCCTGTCAGACTCGAACCAGCTCCTCGTTCGTCTTGGCAAGGACGGATACGCCGTTCAGTCAGTGGTCGAGAATTACGACATGGATCTCGACACAGGGCGCGGCACCGGGAACATAACCGTCTTCAGGCAAGTCAGCGTCGATCCGTCACAGACCTCGCTCGACGATCTGCTCCGGGGTATCAACCTGGCGCTCTATGCAGGAACTGGCCAGGGGCTCCAGGGATATGATCCATTGGTCATCGATCTCGACGGCGACGGGCTGGAACTCAGCAGCGTCAGAGCCAGGAACATCTATTTCGAGATGGATGATGACGGGTTTGCCGAGCGGACCGGTTGGGTCAAAGCAGATGACGGCTTCCTCGCGCGCGACCTGGACGGCAACGGGCAAATCGATGGCATCGGAGAACTGTTTGGAAATCTGTCAGAGGACGGTTTCACGGCCCTGAGTGCTTATGACTCCAATTCTGATGGTGTCATCAACGCGCTCGATGCCAATTTCGGCGATCTGCTGATTTGGCAGGACCTCGACCAGGATGGTCAAACGGATCCTGGTGAACTCAAGACACTCGCCGATCACGGGATCACCGAGATTTCCCTTACCACCAGCGTGCCCGTTGACGACCACATCGCGGGCAACGACGTCATTCTGGAGGCGATTGTAACACGGGCTGATTTGAGCCAGACAACGATCTCCGATGTCGTGTTCGACTACCACGAAACCGATTCAGTCTATCTCGGTGACACCAGTGTGAGCACGCAGGCGGCTGCTCTGCCGGACCTCAAAGGGTACGGGGAGATGACGACATTGCGCATTGCGATGACGAACGATGCTTCGTTGCTGACACTGGTGGATGCTTTCGCGAACCTGCCTTCAACGACGAGCTATGCCGGGCTGAAGGTCGATGTTGAAGAGATTCTGTATCGATGGGCTGGCGTTGACGGAGTTGCCGCGACCGCAATGGGGCCGGATTTCGATGAGCGCAAGCTCGCGTTTCTGGAGAAGTATCTCGGCTACGAGCTGACCCCACGGGATCAGTTCGGCGTCCCTGAACAGAACAATGTCAGTGAACTCATCGACAACTGGAACGATATCGTGGGCAAGACGACGGCTCGGCTTGCGACGCAGGGGCCGCTGTCGGCGGTGTTCACGGGTGCGACATATGAGGCCGATTCGGACCGTCTCTTCGCAACCGACATGACGACGTTGGCAGATGCTTTTCAGAACGCTTTTTTGCAGCTTTCTCCCACGCCTGCTACGGCGCTGTCGGAATGGCAGAGCCATTGGGCACCGCTGCTCGCCGAGTATGGCGAAGCGCTCGTGCGCTCGGACGGTATTGACACCCGGATTGATTTCGCGGTCGCCAGTGTCATTCGCGCGCTCGACGCTGTAGCCGCGCCACTTTCGCTGACCGAGATACTTGGCGGTCTTGGCTACACAGACGTCGAAGTTGGCACATCAGGAAACGATACGCTTACGCGGACGACCGATGCGAAGACAGTTGTCTACGTGGGCGGTGCCGGCAATGACACGCTGACCGGCGGAAGCGGTCAGGATGTGTACGTCTTCGGTGAGAATTTCGGCCAAGATACCATTTTCGACGCGGAGGCCGGTGGCGTCCAGAATGGTGACCGTCTGCGCTTTTCCCTGTTGACGCGGGATCAGGTCAACATCGAACGCGATGGGATCGATCTCGTCATCACTGTCATTGCGACCGGAGACAAAGTCACGGTCAAAAACCAATACGAAACTCCATCGGTGTCGTTCGGTGGCAACATCACATCGAACAATTGGGGCGTCGAGGACATCCAGTTCGCCGACGGTGAGATACTCGAGACGCTCGAGATTGCGGCCGCAACAGGTGTCGGGACCACAGGTGACGATACGCTCGAGGGCACCGGCTTGAATGACGAGCTGGAAGGGCTCCAAGGGGCCGATCTTTTGCTCGGCGGCGATAGCGGAGACAAGTATTATTACAAGCCGGGACACGGTCACGACACGATCCACGATGTCATGACCAATCCCTTGCTTTCCGATCCCGACATACTCTTCTTCGGGGACGGAATTCTCTCTGGCGACCTCATTCTCAATCGTGACGGCGAGAGCGATGATCTGCTGATATCCTTTGCAGATCCGAACGACAGCATCCTGATTCGGGACCAATTTGCCTATAACGGCCTAGGGTTCAAATCCAACATTTCCCCTAACAACCGTATCGAGGCGGTCTACTTCCAGCAGGGCGCCGCATTGAGCTGGATTGATATCCAGCAACGGCTGATCACCAGATATACGACGGACGGCGATGATATCACATTCGGTTTCGGGACATCGGACGTATTCCGGGCGAGCGCGGGAGACGACCTGATCTTAGGCCTCGACGGTGGCGACATTTACCATTTCGGAGTCGGGTCTGGTTCCGATACGATTTTCGAGGACACCCGATATGTCAATCTGCCGGATATTGCGGGCTTGCCGTTCTTTGATATTGAAGGGTTCGACCGAGTTGTCTTTGACGGCAATCTGACCTCTGGCGATGTCGTTTTCCAGCGTTCTTCGGCAAACCTGAACGATCTTCTCATTACGATCAATGGCACAACGGACAGTCTGGTCGTTCGAGATCAGTTCGATGCCGTCAACATCGACCTGTTCGGGCTTTTTGAGATTCAATGGTTCGATCGTATCGAAGATTTTGTTTTCTCCGATGGCGTTGTTCTTAAGTGGGACGATGTTATCGAAACGATCACCGCGGAAGCCAAGACGGACGGCAATGACACCATTCATGGTTTTCACTATCAGGACGTAATTGATGGCGGCCTGGGAGATGACTATCTGAGCGGTGGCGACGACGGCGATACGTATCTGTTTGGCTTCGGCTATGGCCACGACACGATCGAAGAAGACCTAACTGACATTCTGACAACTGCGGATGATGTCGTTCGCTTCGGCGCCGGGATATCCGCAAGCGATGTGGTTTTTTCTCGGAACGGCAATTCCGACAATCTCATTGTATCGTTCGTAAATGACCCCGCGACGCTCACCATCGTCGATCAGTTCCACGCGACTTATACTATCGTCTTTGGCACACAATGGGCGGATCGAATTGAGAGGTTCGAATTCCAGGACGGCGTTTCTCCTGCGGTGACCTGGGATGAAATCATGGTTCAGCTCGTGGCGGAGGCGAAAACCGCTGGCGACGACACGATTTACGGCTTTGATTTCGACGATGTGCTCGATGGAGGTGCCGGCAACGACACTCTGATCGGCGGCAACGATAACGACACCTATATCTTCGGATATGGATACGGCAATGACATTATCGATGAACAAGTCGGCAACGTCGCGTCTGGCGATTTTGACATTGTCTCATTCAACTCGGATGTCGCCGTCAGCGATGTGATCCTCGAGAGGGGGCAGGATCGTGATGATCTGATCATTCGTCTCAACGGATCGAACGATACACTGACGGTGAAATCCACCTTCACGAGTATGACGCTCGCATCGTCGGCTCAAGACATCGAAGAATATCATTTCAGCGATGGAACAATCTGGACGCTGGACGATGTGGAACTTGCACTTATGGACATTGCGAGTACTTCCGGCGATGACCTGATCATCGGATTTCGCGGTGGCGATCGGCTTGACGGCGGCGCCGGAAACGACCGTCTCGAGGGATGGTCCGGCGATGACATCTATGTCTTTGGTACCGGCTATGGGCAGGACGTGATCTACGATGAGCCGGTCGGCCTTGGAGGAAACCAGAACGCGGTCGAGTTTACGTCCGAGATCACGACGAGCGATCTCATTCTGTCTCGGAGTGGCGATGATCTGACCATCTCGATCTCCGGAACAACGGATACGCTCACGATAGAACGTCAGTTCACACAGTACGCCATCGGTCCGCGCCACTTCGAAATTGCCGAGTTCCGATTCAGTGACGGGACGACCTGGCTGCGACAGGACATTCAGGACATTCTGCTTCAAAGTACTTCAGGCGACGATACCCTGATCGGATTCGGAGGGGGGGATGTGCTGGACGGTGGCACAGGCAATGATCGTCTGGAGGGTGGCGGCGGCGGCGATACCTATGTCTTTGGCACCGGCTATGGACAAGACGTGATCTACGACAAGCCGGTCGGCATCGGAGGAAACCAGAACGCCGTTGAGTTTACGTCAGAGATTACGACAAGCGATCTCATCCTGTCTCGGAGTGGTGATGATCTGACCATCTCGATCTCCGGAACAACGGACACGCTCACGATCGAAGGTCAATTCACAAAGTTCACTATCGGTCCACGCCATTTCGAAATTGCCGAGTTCCGATTCAGTGACGGGACGACCTGGCTGCGACAGGACATTCAGGACATCCTGCTTCAAAGCACTTCAGGCGACGATACGCTGATCGGGTTTGAAACGGATGATGTGCTGGACGGGGGCACAGGCAACGATCGTCTGGAGGGTGGCGGTGGCGATGATACCTATGTCTATGACCGTGGTTACGGCAACGATGTCATTTTCGACTTGCGCGAATGGGTCACTCAAAGCCAATTCGACATTGTTGAGTTCGGTTCGGGAATTGCGGCAAGTGACTTGACGTTGTCTCGGCAGGGTTCGGACCTGATTGTTTCGATCGCCGGTAGCGCCGATACACTCACCATTTCGGATCAGTTCAACCCAAATGGTTATACGGCTATCGAGGAGTTTCGTTTCAGCGACGGCTCCGTTTGGAATCAGGCCACGATAACAGAATACTCGGCTGAAATTGTCGGTACCGAAGGCGACGATACTCTCGTTGGCTCAGTGGCTGGCGACGTCATAGATGCTCTGGGCGGCAATGATCTGGTCCAGGCTGGAGACGGCAACGATACGCTCGATGGCGGGGTCGGTAACGATACACTGGAAGGTGGGACGGGCAGTGATACCTACGTCTACAATCTGGGCGATGGCGACGATGTTATACGCGACGACGGACACAGTTCTAGTTTCGATACGGATCGGCTGGTGTTGGGTGCGGGTCTGAACGTAGCCGATATGATTTTAACGCGTTCCACGACCGACACCGATGACGTGACGCTCACCTTCACAGGTGTAACAGGTTCTATCCTCCTAGACGAGCAGTTCCGGGGTACGGGCGGTTTTGACAGTCTGGAGGAGATCGAGTTCGCCGACGGGACCATCCTGACACGAACGGAACTTGAGGCAATTGCAAATGGGCTAACCAACACGGCGCCAGTTGTCCTGAATGACTCAGGGTTTTCTACAAACGAGGACATGGTCGCGACCATCCTGGCTTCGGCGTTGCTCGCCAACGACACGGACGCGGACAATGACACGCTGACGATCGTCTCGGTTCAGGATGCAGTCAACGGTATAGTCGTGTTGAACGGCCAAGGTGATGTCGAGTTCACGCCGGCCGCGAACTATAATGGCCCGGCGTCGTTCACCTACACGGTGTCGGATGGCAATGGTGGGACATCGACAGCGACCGTCGACCTCACCGTGAATGCGGTCAACGATGATCCGGTTGCGGGCGCAGATTCAGGCTTCACCACGGATGAGGACACGGTTGCGACGATCCTGGCGTCGGCGCTGCTCGCCAACGACACCGATGCGGACAATGACACGCTGACGATCACCTCGGTGCAGGACGCGCTGAACGGC
>JANQLP010000003.1 GCA_028280515.1 Hyphomicrobiales bacterium | reverse complement strand
GACTTAAGATCCAAAAGCCATCGAAACCGTCACCGAGTTCTTCGATGTCATCACAGCGGGCGACGCCAGCCTCGCTTAGAATCTTGGCGGCCTCTGCCGTGTTATCCGTAACAACCTCGAGCCACAATTCCGCTTGGCTCATCGCAGCGACTTTGTCGATCCATAAGTTGTTGGCGCCGAACTTGAAACCGATGGCATCCGCGGAGGGGCCTCTGATTTCCTGTAGCCCGAGAACATTCCTGTAGAACGCGACTGTCTTGTCGTACTGATGAGGTGGCACTTTCATTGCTATGTTCTTCCCACCCTCAAAACGCGGCGCCATTCATAAGTCTCCTTGTGTTAGGGCAATCAGCAAAACTAAAGCCAGTTTTCACGTAACACGGCGCACGCATACGGGGGCGCTAACCAGCCATGGCTCACTGCGTACCGGTCCGCGACGGCAATAGCGGATGCACGGTGCCCTCTGGCGCAAACTCGACGCGCGCTGGGGGTGGGCCCTCCTGTCTTGAGGCATCACATAGCTGCGCTCCGCCGTCCAGGACGCACCCGAGCTGTGCTTTGAAGCATCCGATGATTGCATTCTTTCCGACCGGGGCTGCGTGATAATGGTAGCCAAGACCATCGCTGGCATGGCCGCCACAGGCGTCGAGATCGATTGGTTCATTGCCGAGATTGTCGAGCCTGCGAAAAATGCCATAGCCATCCATTGACAGGCCGATCATCGGCGCATGTCCTGCCTTTACCTCGGCCCGATGGAGGCAGTCGGTAGCGAAGTGATAGTGGTAGCCGAAATACGGATTGACGTGCCCACCGCAATCGTCGAATGGCGCAACATTGTAGGCGCGGATGATGTCATCGTAAGGCGCAGGGCCGTTAAGGCGTACGCCGTCGAGCGCGACGCCTGCGCCCGGAATATCACGGATCGGCGTAGGCGTTGCCTGCGGGACCGGCTTGATCGGGATGAAGAAAGCGAAGTTCTGTCCTGAAATGGCCTGGTCCGGCGTGCATTCAGCACAGAAATTATAATAGTCTTTTGGAACATCTGGGCGTGCCGCCGCAAAGCAGGCCTGAAACGAGCTGGTTACCTTCACCTCGCCGGTCTTCGGATCGTAGAGCTGCCACTTTGGGTCATCGTAAAGCTTGGCAAGGCCCTTTATGAACAGGCCATCGACGTCGTAGACATTGCCATCCTTGATCCAAAAACCGCCGGCCGCTGCACTGTCCGAGATCGTTTTCGGGCACCACGGCCCCGGTTGCCGGGCGGCCTTGGCCTGCACAACAAAACGCACGCATTGGGTCTTGGCGCCGCCTGAAAGCGTGCAGTCGACGACCGAGCCGGGATCGAGAAGCGCATCCGGATCGACCTGCGAAAGGTATGTCCGGAGCGCGGGGGACAAATCTGACAGGGTGTGGGAGGTTTCGTGCGCCGCAACGCTGCTGATGGATGCGGCGCCGAACCACGCAGCGAACCCAATCGATCGAAATACCGAATCCATAAGAGGGAATCCTCCGCGCGCGCGCTCAACGCATCAATCGTTGTCGGCACCGCTTGTTCCGGCAACTCAATCTTCTTGCCCGATCAGAAGTGCCACTCTGAAGCAGGCGACGCGCGAATTGCGGCAGCAAAGCCAATTGCCGGTACTCCAGAACTCCAGGGCTCCGAGCGGCAGGATCGCAAGCGTGATTTCGAAATCGCGGACATCGACATGCGCATGCAACTTGCGGGCGGTGGCGGTGGGCGGCGAGTGATTGTGCACCTGGCTCAGGGCGCGCCGTCTGTGCGAGTTTCCACGACGACAGTTCGACGACCGCTTTGCGGGACGAAGCTGACATTGAAAATGGCGCAACTCACCATCAGTGCTTTGCCGGCTTTGTGGAGGCTGCCTTGGAGATCAGGAAGGCGATTACGCCAGATGAAATCACTCGTGCAGTCACAATAGATGTAGCTCTCCTGGGCTCGAATGACAGAGCTGACTACATCACGTCAGTGGCTGAAAACGGTGGCTTGAGCGTGGCCGCGTTGCGGGGTGAAGTCCAAGCCTTCTGCTGCCGTGATCACGGTTACTTCTTTGGGAAGCCCTTCATTTCTCTGCTCATCGTCTCTCCCGATG
>JANQLP010000217.1 GCA_028280515.1 Hyphomicrobiales bacterium | reverse complement strand
GCGCTGTCCTGGGCGGACTCGCGGATCGCCGCCACAAGGTCGTCTTCGTCGTCACCAAAGGTCAGCTCGGTCGAGACGCCCAACAACGTCGAGAACACGATGCCCTTCAAAAGCCGCCAAGTGTGGAGGTTCACCTCGTCCTCAAGTCCAGCGTAGCCGGCCGTATCCGTCGCCGGCAAATTTTCGATCACGACGGACGACCCGTCCGGCATGATGATCCGTTGCCAGACGACCAGCGCGCGCTCCTGACCGAAGGCGATCACGCTGTCATAGGTTCCGATGACGCGGGAGCCTTGCGGGATGAGAACATAGCGGCCTGAGACCGTGTCGTAGACGTTCTCGGTCACCTGGGCGATCACGCGCCCCGGCAGATCGGAATTGATCCCCGTGATGAGGCTCGCGGCGATGACAGTGCCTGCCATCACCTGATAGGGCGACGCGGGGTCCTGCTGGGCATGCGGATTGTAGATGTCCGAGTCGACCTCATCCCTCAGGAAGCCGAGTTTGCGACCTTGCAAGTTCTGGTCATTCTGAAGATCAAGCGCCAGCGATCTTGACTCTGCACCGCCGCGTGCGATGTCGAAGGGACTTCGCGGTTCCTTGCCTGCCGTGCGCGCAATATCCGCGGCCGACCGCGGCTCGCCTGCGTGGCCGCCAAGGCCGGCGGTGCGCGACGCAAGCTGGAAGAAAACGCCCGACTCGCGCCCTTGTTGGGCGAGCCGGGCCTGCCGGATGCGCTCCGCCCTCTCGGCGTCGTCTTCCGGGTTCGGCCGAAACGGCATTTGCCCCGGCTGAGCGATGCCAAGTTCGCGTTCGGCGCCGACGACGGCGGGTCCGATGTCGCCCGCCAAGGGCGGTCCCAATTCAATCTGCGGCCGCGGGATCTCGCTGTAGCGGCGCGGCAGGATCTCCAAGCCTTCCGGCGTCGGATTGTTCTCGGTGCGGATGAGTTCGCGGCCGATATCATCCCGATCAAACAGACGCGGCGGATCGAGCGCGAAGATCGTCGCGCCAAGGATCAAGAGCAGCCCCGTGCCCGAAAGCAGGAAAAGAACGCGCCGGTTGATGCGTGTAACCGGACGCGGCTGGGCGCGCAGGGCGATCTCTTCCGGATCGATCTTCGGCGCGGCCCCTGGCGGCGGATCACCGCCTGCGCCTGCGGTTTCGCCTGGCTCCGTCATCGTCCGCCGTCCCCCATCTCAGACGACCAGTCCGAAACGTTTCGAACGTTGTGGCGCTGGCGCACGTTACGGCCGTCCGTTCGCGAGATACGCACCACCTGTTGCGGCTCTTCGCCCAGGCGCAATTCAGCAGCGGCAAACAGACGATCGACGATGTAATAGTTGCCGCGCACGCGGTAATTGACGAGCTGGCTCTCGCCGTCGGGACCGACGACGAACAACGGCGGCGCCTCGCCCTGATCGAGACGGCGCGGGAACTGGATGTAGACCTTGTGCGTGTCGTCAAAGACCCGCACCGGCCGCCAGGGCGGCGTGTCTCCGGTCATCTCATAGCGGAAGCGCAATCGCTCCAGTCGGAGGCCCTCATCGATCACCCGGTCTGCCGCCTCTACCGCGCTGCGGTTGCGCCGCTCAAGCGCCAGGAGGGCGTCGCGCGGATAATGCCATGACACGGACGCCATATAGGTCTCAGCCGTGCTTCTGAGTTCCAGATGATAGGCCCGCCGGTCGGTGATGATGACGAGGTTCGTGCGCAGGCCCTCGGCGATGGGCTTGACCAGGACATGGGCGCGGGCAGCGCTCCCCTCCCCGCTCACCGTATCGCCGATGACCCAGCGCACGGTGTCCCCGGCAGAGACAGCGACGATCTCTTCACCCGTCTGGAGCGCGATGTTGCTGACCATCTCGGGCGATGTATAGAGCTGATAGAGGGCACCCTCCGCATAGGGATAAACCTGTATCGCATTCACATAGCCTTTGCCCGTCGGCTCGACGGCTGCCGCGCTGTTGGCGTCATCGACACGGGTTTCGGGGGCACGCCGGTCCTCCGCCGGCGGCTCCCACTGGCCAGGCTTCGGCATCAACTGGCCGGGCAAAGGCAACGGCTTAGGCAGCGTGACGATCTCAACCGGCAGAGACGGCTCGGCGATGAGCGCCGCGGGATTGAAATCGTCCGTGTCGTAACTGATCTGCGGCGGCGGCTCTTTATGAGCGCAGGCAGCAAGCAGTATCGAGGCCGTGAGGACAAGTATCGTCTTCATTATTCGTCTCCTACAATGAGATCGCGACTCCAGTTGAGTGCATGGACGTAAATGCCGAGGGGGTTCTGGCGGAGCGCCTCTTCGTCACGCGGCGGCTGCAATACGATGGAAAGGACGGCCGTGTAGCGCGTCGTATCGGCAAGCGCGCCGTTCTCGAAAACCTGTTCGCGCCAACGCATCTCGAAACTGTCATCGGAGGCACGAACGATACTCGTCACCTCGACAGTGACGGTCCGCCGGCCGACTTGGCTGAAGGGATTATTGTCCCGCGCATAATCGTTGAGCGTGGCGGCGGCGCGGTCCGTGGCGTAGTCATAGGCGCGCAGCCAGTTCTGCCGCACGACGATCGGGTCGATGGACAGCGAACGAACGTTTTCGACAAAGCGGGCCAAATGCCAGGCGATCTGCGCATCGGTCGGCTCATAGGCCGTGACGGCGGGACCGACGGCGCGGACCTCGCCCAAGGTGTCAACTTCGACAACGTAAGGGGTGATCGTGCTGCGACCGGATTGCCAGACCACACCACCGGAAAGCCCGATGGCGAGCGCCAGGCAACCGAACGCCATAAACCGCCAATTCCGTGCTTGCACACGCGCCGATCCGATCCGGTCATCCCAGACTTGGACCGCACGCTGATAAGGCGTCTCGGGTGCAGGTGTTTCGCCGTAGGTCGTCGTCGATCGCTTGAACATCATTCGTCGTTATCCTTGATGCGTGGGTTTTCGCCGGCGGCTGGCCGGTCGCCGTCTCGAATCGTGTGGGCGGTCACGGTGGCACCCTCGCGCAAGCGCTGTTCTCTCCTGAGACGCTGAGCCCAATCCGGAGCGCCGCTCGCCGCGGCTGCGGAAACCGCGCTTGCCGATCCGCCGCTGTGCGGCAACTTCCCGCCCGTCGCGGCGAAGGCGCCGGGCGACCAAGGCCCCGGAGCGCGGCGTTCCTCCGCCCCGGGGCGGGCTCGTACAACGCCCCGAGCCGGTCGAGGCGGTGGCCGTCCCGGCCG
>JANQLP010000196.1 GCA_028280515.1 Hyphomicrobiales bacterium | reverse complement strand
GAAGTATCAACATGTCGATAACTGAAGAGGGGACCGGCCCCTCCAACGAGCCGACCACTTCGATCAACCCGAAAAAGCCGTCGCCCGCGCCGAACGCCGCGAATCAACCGGCCAAAGGATTGCCCGGCTTGGCAGCATTCGGACAGATGCAGGGCTATCAGCCCGTCGGGAGCCAGCCGCAAGACAACGCGCAACATGGGCAGCCGGCCGCGCAACCCGAGCACGAGCCGGTGCCGGAACTCATTCCGGCCGAGCCGGAGGTGCCGTACACCGAAATTCCCGAACAAAGCTATTCGGTCTCGCCTCAAAACGGCGGCGATCATCTGGTGACCGAGATCGATCCCTTCGCACCGGAGACCGATCATCCCGTGCCGGACTATCTTGCAAGCACAAGCGCCCCTGAAGCGCCTGCCGCGCCCGCCAACGAGGTGCCGCCGGCGATGGACGACGTTCAGAGCTTCATGCACGAGCCGACCGCGTTCGACGACGCGTCATTCCAGACGAACGAGCCGGTTCAGCCAATTCAGTCAGGCCAGGAAAACCTGGACGCCGGCGCGCTTCATCAGCCCGAGATTCACCACCCTGACGTTCATCACGCCGGGCTCCAACAGCCTGACGTTATCGAGCCGGTTGATCCGGCCGCGCATGTTTCCGGCGCCGCCGAGCCGGGCGCACTCCAGACGTTCGAAGCAACCTACGATCAGCATCCGGAGATTCCGCTTGGCGCATTTGAACAGCCGGGCGAACCGCAGCCGGAAGAGCATCCCTTCCTCGATCAGCATGCGCAACCGCCGGAGCACATGCAGCAGGCGCCGTCCGATGCCGATTTCCTCGGTGCGGAAGGTGTGGTGCAAGAGGCAGACGCCAAGGGCGGTCGCGGCCGCAAGGTGCTGATTGCCGGCAGCGGGCTCGTCGGTGTGCTCGCCTTGGGCGGCGCCCTCGCGTTCGCCTACAAGATCGGCGGCGACTCCGACATCGCAAAGGCAGGCAAACCGCCGCTGATCCAGGCGGACAGCAGGCCGGTGAAAGTCGCGCCGGACAATCCCGGTGGTAAGGAATTTCCTCACACGAACAAGAAGATCTACGAACGCCTCGGTGGCAACGAAAGCGACGAGGTGGTCAAGATCAAGCCGCGGCAGGAAGACGTAGCCGCAGCCGCGACGGCGGCCGTGGGTACGCCTGGCGCAGCGCAGCCGGCACAGCCGAGCGCCGCGGTGCCCGGCGAGCCACGCAAGGTGAAAACGCTGACAGTCCGTCCGGACGGCACGATCGAAGCCGCCGCACCCCGGGTGGCCGCCGCTCCGCAAACCGGTCAATCGGGTGTGGTGATCGGGTCCGACGGAACGGTTGCCATGAGATATCCGACCGCGACGGGCACGCCAACGGCCCAGGCTCCTGCCGCTGCACCGCCGCAGGTTCCAGCTGCCGCACCGCCGGGACAACCGTTGGCGCAGGCGATTCCGCAACCGGCAGCTCAGCCACAGGCGGCCCCGACAACGACCGCGAGTACGACACCGGCGCCTCAACAGCAGGCAGCCGTCGCGCCGCCCGCAGCGCTTGCGCCGCCACCGGTGCAGAAACCGCAGGTTCCGGCCGCACCGCAGCAAGCTGCAGCCCAGCCCGCAGCCGCAGGGGCGGCGGGAAGTTATGTGGTTCAGGTGGCCGCGCGTAAGAGCCAGACCGACGCCTTGGCCGCATTTGCGGACATTCAGCAGAAATATCCGCGCCTGCTCAGCGGATACCGGCCGATCATCAAGCGCGCTGACCTTGGCAACAAGGGCGTCTGGTATCGGCTGAATGTCGGTCCGGTGGAGAGCAAGCAGGTGGCAAGTTCCCTGTGCGGCCAGCTCAAGAACGCCGGTATGCGCAGCTGCATCGTGCGGGCTCAGTAGAGCAGCACAAAGCTCTTGATACCCGGAATGGCCGCTTGACCAGTGCAGGCGTGGCAGATAAGTCCGCCTCATGGCGCACAAGGCTTTCATTTGCGGATGTTCCGGCCCGGACCTCACGGACAATGAGCGCGCGTTTCTGCGGGACGAACGCCCTTGCGGCCTGATCCTGTTCGCGCGCAATTGCATCTCAAAAGCACAGATCAGCCGTCTGACGGAAGATGCGCGTGCTTGCGCGGGGGATGATCTTCTCATCCTGGTTGATCAGGAAGGCGGCCGCGTGCAGCGCATGAAGCCGCCGGAATGGCGGGCCTACCCGCCGGCACGCGCCTTTGCCAATCTTCACGCGGCAGACGCATGCAAAGCAATCGAAGCCGCGCGCCTCGTCACGCGATTGATGGCGGAGGATCTCCGCGAGGTGGGGATCAACACGGACTGCGCGCCGGTTCTGGATGTGCCCGTGGCCGGTGCGCATGAGATCATCGGCGACAGGAGCTACGGTGACGATCCGGACACGATCATTGTCCTGGCGCGTGCGGTGGCGGAAAGCCTTCTAGAAGGGGGCATCCTACCGGTTATCAAGCATGTGCCGGGGCATGGCCGTGCCCGCGCCGACAGTCACAAGGAGTTGCCGGTCATCGAGGCGTCGGCCGAAGAACTTGAGGCGACGGATTTCCGGCCATTCGCCGCATTGGCGGATATGCCGCTTGCCATGACCGCTCATGTGGTCCTGCGCGCCTTTGATGAAGACGCCCCAGCGACCGTTTCGCGGTCTATAATGTCGCAAGTGATTCGCGGACGGCTCGGCATCACAGGGCTGGTCATGAGCGACGATCTGGATATGGCGGCCCTTGCCGGGACGCCTGAAGAGCGCGCCGGGGCTGTTCTTGATGCGGGATGCGACGTTGTTCTGCACTGTAGTGGCGTGTTCGAGGACATGACGCGGGTTGCCCGCGTCGTGCCGGATTTGCATGGCGACGGCGAGACGCGGTTTCGCGCCGCATTCGACAGATTGAAGCCGCCGTCTGCGTACGACCGGGAAAAGGCGCTTGCGATGCTCGATATGGTGACTGCCGGGTTCGCATAGCAAGGACGGACAAAACGGTGACAGGTCAACCTGACGATAATCTCGGCGGCACGGCTTCGCAGGAGCTGGAGCATGTGGAGGCGTTTGACGCGCCGCCGCGGAGCCAGACGTTCGTGGTCGATATCGACGGGTTCGAAGGTCCGCTCGACCTGCTCCTGGCTCTGGTGCGCGAGCACAAGCTCGATCTGACCAAACTGTCGATCCTCGACCTCGCGCAGCAATATCTCGATTTTATCGAGCAGGCGCGCAACCTGCGTCTGGAGATCGCGGCCGACTATCTGGTGATGGCGGCATGGCTCGCCTTCCTGAAGTCCAAGCTGCTGCTCCCGGACGAGGAGGGCGAGGATGAACCGACCGGTGAAGAGCTGGCGGCGCAGCTTGCGCACCGGTTGCGGCGACTGGACGCCATGCGCGAGGCGGTGGCCAAACTGCTGAACCGCAACCGTCTGGGGCGCGATTTCTTCGCCCGAGGGTTGCCCGAGGGCATCAAGCTGGTGCGCGAGAGCACGTACGACGCGAATATCTACGACCTGCTCAAGGCCTATGCCAATCAGCGTCAGCGCGCCGCGATCGATACCATCCATTTCACTGCGCGGCCGGTGATTTCGATACAGGATGCGCGCGAGCGACTTGAAAAAGTGCTGGGGACATCCGTTGATTGGGCGCCTATCGATGCCCTGATTCTGCAGTATATGGAGACACCGGATTTGCGGCGTTCGGCGCTCGCCAGCTCCTTCAGCGCCTCTCTCGAAATGACACGTGAAGGTGCTACGGAGTTGCGTCAGGAAAGCGCATTTGCGCCATTGTTCATTCGCAAACGTGAAAGCAGCGGGGCTGACACATGAAAGACGTGAACGCGGACGAGCCGAAAGACGGAAACGAGATTCCGGAAGTCCCGGCAGTTGAGGAGCAGAGCGCACAGCAGGGCGTGACGTTGCCGCTGCCGTTGCCGGAGAACGTGACCCGTCTGCCCTCCGCCGACCGGGGCGAGAAGCTGCGCGTGCTCGAGGCTTTGCTGTTCGCCGCCGGCGAACCGCTTGGCGAGGAACAGCTCGCCGAGCACATTCCGGAAGGAGAGGATATCCGCGCGCTCATTGAGGAACTGCAGGCCTCGTATGCGGGGCGCGGCATCAACCTTGTGCGCACGGCCGGTAAATGGACATTCCGTACCGCTGATGATCTATCGTTTCTGCTGCAGCGATATTCGGTCGAGCAGCGGCGCCTTTCGCGCGCCGCGCTCGAGACGCTCTCGATCATCGCCTATCACCAGCCCGTCACACGGGCGGAGATCGAGGAGATTCGCGGCGTCGCCACGTCGAAGGGTACGCTGGACGTTCTGCTCGAAACCGGCTGGATACGGATGCGGGGGCGCCGCCGCGCCCCGGGCCGTCCGGTCACGTACGGTACGACCCAGGGTTTCCTGGAACATTTCGGTTTCGACACGATCGGGGATTTGCCCGGGCTGGACGAACTGAAGGGCGCCGGCCTTCTCGACGGCAATCTGCCGCCGGGCTTCAGCGTTCCCCTTCCGGACGATGACGAAGACCTCGGCGAGGACGAGGATCCGCTCGAAGACGACATACCGTCTGAGGAGCCGACCCAGGAACTGCGAGACGACGAGGGGCGAGAGTGACGCCTTAACCAACGCCTTGGGCCGTTCGTCGCGGTGGGCTTGCGCGTGATGGTTCGTGTCGCGTAAGTAGGCCGGGTGTTAGTCGGTCAAACATCAAAAAGTGCTGACATGACGGCCTTGAGCGGGTGGGGCGAGCGCGGGTCCGCGGCAGCCTCGATCGCCGCGCGTCTCATCTATGACGATGTCGAATGTCGTTTCGGCTCGACGTGGGCGGTGCGCGACCTCAGCCTCGATGTTGAGCCGGGAGAGATCGTGTGTCTTCTCGGGCCCTCGGGGTGCGGCAAGACGACCTTGCTGCGGCTGACGGCGGGTCTCGAGCGCCCCACGGCCGGGCGTATTCTCATCAACGATGCGGTTGTCGGCAGCACAGACACGCATGTGCCGCCGGAGCAGCGTGGTGTCGGGATGATGTTTCAGGACTTCGCCCTGTTCCCCCATTTGACCCTTCTGCAGAATGTTGCGTTCGGACTGAAAGCGTTGCCCAAGGAGGATGCGCGGCGGATCGCACATTCTGCATTGGAGCGGGTGGGGCTGGTCAAATACGCCGATGAGTATCCGCACATTCTTTCCGGCGGCGAACAGCAACGCGTGGCATTGGCGCGGGCCATTGCGCCACGGCCCGGCGTGCTGATGATGGACGAACCGTTTTCCGGCCTCGACACGCGCCTGCGCGATGAAATGCGCGAGGAAACGCTGGCCATCCTTAAGGAAACCCGCGCCACCTGCATGCTGGTGACGCATTCCTATGAGGAAGCCATGCGCATGGGAAACCGCATCTGCATGATGCGCGCGGGCCGTCTCCTGCAAGCCGGCACGCCGGAAGAGCTCTATCACGCACCGGCAAGTATTCACGCCGCCCGTATGTTTTCCGACCTCAATGAGATTCCCGTGGTCGTGAAAGGCGGCAAGGCGGACACGCTCTTCGGCAAGGGCGCGGCCAAGGGGCTCGCCAACGGTCAGAGTGCGGTTGCCTGCATACGCCAGCGTGACGTCCAACTGCTGCCGTCCGGCAAGGGCAAGGCCGGCCGTGTTCTGTCGGCGCGTTTCCTTGGCGATACGGCTGTGCTTGAAATAGGTGTCGAAGGGCTGGAGGAGCCGTTGTTTGCGCGCGTTCGGGAAGCGGAGGCGAAACAGCAGGGGACGGATGTGGGCGTGAAGGTGAACCCCGCAGATATCCTCGTGTTTCTGGCAGAGCCCGAGGAAGAGGCAGACGATTAGTCTACAGCGGACGCCGCTGCCTTAACGCTGATGCGCCCCGCCGTGTTGCGGGGGTGTAGCCTTTCTGCAATAGTGCGGCGACCTGAATTGAGATCACAAGAGCGGCCTCCGGCGCCGAAATGCACGATGGCCTGAGTGGACGCGAATTCACTTTCGCCGATACAGGCGTTCATGTGATCATGTGCAAATTCGGCAGAAATTTCTTTGAAGGAGCATGCGTGTAATGGGCACGATTGGAGTATGGCAGATCGTCATTGTGGTTCTGCTGCTTGTTCTTCTGTTCGGACGCGGCAAGATTTCCGAACTGATGGGCGATGTCGCGAAGGGCATCAAGAGCTTCAAGAAGGGCATGTCGGACGACCAGGCGGATGCATCCGAGCCCGTCAAGTCGATCGAGCATGACGAGGCCGCCGAGCCTGAGAAGACGACAAAATCGTCGGGCGGCAGCAAGGCCAAGGCCAGCTAGCCGACGCCCGTTCGGCGACGCCGGCGCATTCGCCATTTGACAATCCGTCTTATTACGAACGCGCATCGGGGCTCGCCCGCAGCCGGAGTTTCACATGTTCGATATCGGCTGGACCGAGTTACTCATCATTGCCGTGGTGGCGATCATCGTCGTCGGCCCGAAGGATTTGCCGCGCATGCTGCGCTCGGTCGGCCGTTATGCCGGACAGTTGCGCCGCACGGCGAACGAGTTCCGGTCGCAGTTCGACGAGGCAATCCGCGAGAGCGAGCTCGATGAAATACGCACGTCGCTGAAAGACGCTGCAGACATGAACCCGGTCAACCAGATCAAGGATACGGTGAGCGAAAGCCTGGCCCCGCTGCAGGAAACAGCGGACGAGATCAAGAGCGGGATGGATATCAAGGAACCGTCCGAGACGCCGAAAAGCAAGGAACCGGAAACGGCGGGCGGGGACACCGGCAAAACCAAAAAAGACAAAGCCAAGGCCGGTGCGGAGAAGAGTGGAGACTAGGCCGTGAGCCAGGAAGATCTCGACGCCACAAAAG
>JANQLP010000154.1 GCA_028280515.1 Hyphomicrobiales bacterium | reverse complement strand
CGACGATGAAAATCTCGGAACCGTCGGCCGCGTTCTGGGAGCAGTCGGCGAGCTTTCCGGGCAGCCGCAGCTTTCGCACGGCGGTCTTCCGGTTGACCTCGCGCTCGCGCCGCCGGCGAATGCGCTCCTCGGCGCGCTCGACCACCCAGTCCACCAGCTTGTTCGCCTGATTGGGGCTTGCCGTCAGCCAGTGCTCGAAGGGATCGCGCACTGCCGTCTCCACAATGCGGGTCGCTTCGGTCGTCGCCAGCTTGTCCTTCGTCTGACCCTGGAACTCGGGTTCGCGGATGAACACCGACAGCATGCCGGCGGAGGTGCCCAGAACATCGTCGGCGGTGATCTGCGCGGTGCGTTTGTTGCCCGCGAGTTCACCGTAGTTGCGCAGCCCCTTGGTGAGGGCCGCGCGCAAGCCGGCTTCGTGCGTCCCGCCCTCCGGAGTCGGAACGGTGTTGCAATACGAGTTCAGGAAGCCGTCCGCACTGCCGACCCAGCTTACCGCCCACTCGACGGTGCCATGCCCGCCTTTCTTCTCGACCTTGCCGGAGAAGACCTCGTTGGTGACCGTCGTCTGTCCGTGAATGCGGCTTTCGAGGAAATCCTTCAGACCGCCCGGGAAATGGAAAACCGCCTCGGCGGGCGTTTCGTCCTTGGCATCGAGCAGGGCGGGGTCGCAGGACCAGCGGATTTCCACGCCGCCAAACAGATAAGCCTTCGAGCGCGCCATGCGGAACAGCCGGGCCGGCTTGAACGCCGCCTTGTCGCCGAAGATCTCCTTGTCGGGGAGAAAGCGCACCTTCGTGCCGCGCCGGTTTTTGATCTCGCCGAGATTCTCAAGCGGTCCGTCAGGTATCCCGCGTTTGTAGGTTTGCCGGAAAAGCTGGCGCGACCGGGCGACCTCGACCTCCAGACGCTCCGCGAGCGCGTTCACGACGGAAACGCCGACGCCATGCAGGCCACCGGAGGTGTCGTAAACCTTGGAGTCGAATTTGCCGCCCGCATGAAGCGTCGTCATGATCACTTCCAGGGCGGATTTGTCGGTGTATTTCGGATGGGGGTCGACCGGGATGCCGCGGCCATTGTCGGTGACGGTCAGCCATCCGTCCTTGTCGAGATGAACGTCTATCCAGTTGGCGTGGCCGGCGACCGCCTCGTCCATCGCATTGTCGATGACCTCGGCAAACAGGTGATGCAGCGCCTTTTCGTCGGTTCCGCCGATATACATCGCCGGGCGGCGGCGGACCGGCTCAAGTCCTTCCAGAACCTCAATGTCGGCGGCGGTATATGTCCCGTCGCCCTTCATGGCTTTGGCCTTTGCCTTCGCCTTGCCGCGTGCGCCCTTTTTCGACGCGATGGGCTTTGAATCCAGTTCTTCTTCGAGTTTTGCAAACAGATCGCGCGATGCTGCCATGTTCTGCCAGTGTCTCCGTGCTTGGCCTGCGAATCTCTTTTGCCCGGTACGTTTCCGTTGGTGCCACGCGATTGCGCGTTTTTCAAGAAGGGAAGGGGCGAGCTATCGCACAGTCGCGGGCTCGTGCGATCCTTGGCGAACCGCCGGACGTCGCGGCGGTTATTTCTCCGGATCGTCCAATTCGTTGGGTTTCGATCGGAGAAAGATCGCGGGCAGAAAGGCGCTGCAGACAATCACCAGCATAATGATCGAATACTGCGCCTCGGAAATGATGCCCGACCTGAGGCCGACCGTGGCCGTGGCGATACCGAACGCGAGGCGGTAATTGAACAACATGCCCATATAGACGGCAGAGTGACCGATCAGCCACCGCGCGGCGAGGGCCGTGCCGGTGAACTTCAGGCTGACCGCCACGCAGAGCAGGATCGCAAACTGAAGCAGCAGGTCACTGCTCATCAGCCTCAGATCGATCTTCATGCCGGCATGCAGGAAAAAGACCGGTGCAAGAAGTCCGAACACGATGGCGCGCAGCTTTTCCTCCACCTCACCATGCTTCTCCACCACCTCGGCCATGATGAGCCCCATGCCGAAGGCAATGACGGCCGGATGAATCCCGCCCACATGGTCCGTCATGAAGCCCATCGAGATCAGCAGCACCATGAGGAAACGCAGCTCGAACTCGACGATCGAGCCCTTGTAGCGCCGGAAAATCCACCCGCCGATCCGCGGCAGGCCGAATATGGTCGGGATCAGAACAAGCAGAACGATCAAGGTGCCGGAGCCGACTTCGCCGAGCAGCAAGGCGAGTGCGAACATGCTCAACACGTCGACCACCGTGGCTGCGCCCAATACGGTCTGGCCGAAATCCTTGCGCAACTCACCACGCTCCTTGAGCGTGTGATAGACGAGAGCCAGCGACGTGGTCGACATGCCGATCGCCATGAGGGTGGCGGTTTTCGGTGGCAGGCCGAACGCAAAATGGCAAACCAGGAAGACGCCGCTCATCGGGACGGTCAACGACGCGATGCCGATACCGGTGCTGGCGCGCCACGTCTTGCGCAAACGGTTGATGTCGACCTCGAAACCGGCAAGGAACATCAACCCCAGAAGCCCGAGATTGCCGAGAAAGCGGACCCATTCGAGCTGGTCGATATCCTCGAAGAAGTAGCCGAGCGCGACGCCCGCGAGAATCTCGGCGATCGCGCTTGAAAAACCGATCTCGAGCGCCAGACCGGCGGTGGCGACAAGCACCAGTGCGACGATGATGGAAGGATTCATGGCGCGGGGAAGGTCTCGCAGATTTGTGGGGGCCCGTATGTTTTCCTTATACCGACTCTTTCTCCAATGCGCGCTGTAATCTTGTGTGCGCGTCTGGACGGTAATCTGCGGGAAGTCAAGCAAATGCTGTACGGACACGACAAACCCCGCCGGGAGTTACCCTCCCGGCGGGGTTTGCGTTGATCATCTGAGATGGGGCTCTTTGTGCGTCTTGCAGGGTAGGTTCTCGGCTAACATGCGTGCGGATATCCGAAACTCCGACGCTGCACCGGCCTTTCGACCTGCCTCTTGTCACGCCCCGCCCGGGAAACCGGGCTGTTCAAGTGCGTCTGCCGGAGAGAGGGGACCCTCAACGCCTTCCCAACTCGTGGCTGAGTGAGACGACACACTCCAGCCTTGGCACTTTTCAATATTTCGATGAAATTTTGGTTCGGATTGCCGTCCCAGAAAGGCCGCTCGGCTTGCTCGGGAGCAGCCCGCACGACCTAAACGCGGGACGGCCTCATATGGCCCGGAGGTGTCATTTTCTTAAACCTCCTTGTCAGGTTGGATGAAGAATGGTCGCGCAGAAAATGCGCGTCCGTCAACTCACAAATGGCTGCAATCGGAAACAATGGCCGGGAATCGGCACTCTGCGGCATCCTCATCCGATCTTGCCGCCACCCTTGCGTGTAATGGCGACAACCGAGGGACGCGGCGGAATACCCGGTTTGAAATCGGGCCAGCGCGTTGCCGGCTGGTCGAATGACGGCTTGCCCTTGAACAATGTGCCATCAGGTGCGGTGTAGTCGTCCTTCACGTCGACCCCGGGATGCTGAACGGCGATGAAGAGTGTTTCGCCATCCGGCGTGAACTCCGGACCCGTGATCTCGGCCCCAACGGGAGACCTGAACAACATGTGTGCGGTCGCGCGCCGGTCGCCGGTCGTTTCGACAGCCCAGATACCATCGCTGGTATCGGTCTGCGGGAACTTGTTGCCCTGATCCGTCGTCACCCAGAGCCGCCCCTGGGGATCGATTGCACAATTGTCCGGTGCTGCGAACCAGCCACTTTTCGGGTCCGTGCCCGCGTTCCAGGTCGCATGCTCATATGTGAGCGGACCGCACTTCACGAGCATACGCCAGTTGAATGTATCCGCCGTATGGTCGCCGTTCGGCGGAAGCAGTTCGATGATGTGTCCGAACTTGTTGTCGGCATGCGGGTTGGGCGCGTTCTCGCCACCTTCAGCTCGATGAGTGTTGTTCGTGAGCATCACGTATACGGTGCCGGTGCGCGGGTCGGGCTGTACGTCCTCGGGCCGGTCCATCGGCGTCGCGCCCAGCAGGTCTGCGGCGCGGCGGGTTTCGATCAGCACATCGGCCTGGCTGTGAAAATCGTTCGCGGGTTTCAGCGGACCGTATCCAAAGACGAGCGGCAGCCAGACGAGTGATGTCTCCGAGAATTTGGCAACGTACAGGACGCCCTCATCGAGGAGATTCTCGTTCTGCGCAGCATGGGGCGAGACGGCTGCGTCCGAGACGAAGCGATACACATAGTCGAAACGCTGGTCATCCCCCATGTAAACGACCAGACGTCCGTCGTGCGTGTTGACGATGGGCGATGCGCCCTCGTGCTTGAAACGCCCAAGCGCCGTCCGCTTGACCGGTTCGGACCTCGGGTCGAACGGGTTCACTTCCACGATCCAGCCGAAACGGTTGGGTTCGTTCGGTTCCTTGTTGATGTCGAAGCGGTCGTGAAAGCGCGACCACGCCGCATATATGCCGTAAAGGCCGATGCCGAAGCGCCTGTAGTTGCGTTCCTCGCGATGACCCTCCACCTCTCCGGCGAAGTAGAAATTGAAGTTCTCTTCGGCCATCAGATACGTGCCCCATGGCGTAACGCCGCCCGCACAATTGTTGATCGTTCCAAGGATCCGTTTGCCGGTCGGATCATCCCTGGTCTTCATCCTGCGGTGCCCTGCCGCCGGCCCGGACACCCGCATATAGGTACGGTTTGCGGTGATGCGGCGGTTCAGCGGTGACGACTTCTCGAACTGCCACCGGCCGTCCGGTCCGCGCGTGACTTCGACAATCGACGCACCGTGGGCGGCCATTTCGATCTCCGCCTGTTCCTCGCTGACCCGATCAAGAAAACCCTGGTCGCTGAAGTGACCGAGGCCCGGAAACATCATGCCGGTGCTCGTATATTCGTGGTTCACGCAGAGCAGGCCGCGGTCACTTGCGTTGGAGCCTGCGGGCAAGGGAAAGAAGGCGATGAAGTCGTTGTTGTAACCGAACTGGCCCGCCTGTCTCTCCGCCGTCTGTTTCAGCGGATCGAATTCCGGGACATCGGTGAACAATGGGTCTCCCCATCTCAGCAGGATTTGCGGGATGTGATCGGGAGAGATCGCCGTGTCGGCCGTCACGCCGTGGGTGGTGCCTTGCAGGTCGAATGCCGGCGGCTCGGCGCCGGTATTCGATGCCATGGCAACGAGCGGATGTGTCTGCGTAGCGGCAACACCTGCCACGAGCCCCATCTTAATCAACATGCGGCGGGAATACCGGCGCGCCAGGATCTCGCCAATCGGCGTCGCGTCGGAGCGGTTGCTCGGGATTTCCTCGATGGCTTCGAGCGCATCGTCGAAGCTGATGGTCGCGTCTTGTTTGGGTGGGGTGTGTCCTGGGCGCATCGTTTGATCCTCGCATCGTGCCACCGGTCATCCCAACCGGTGAGCCCCAACTCTAGCGCGCATGTTTTGTAGTTTCTTGTCAGTTCATTCTACGCCTCGAAAGTAACGTGCAACACGAGTTTTGGGCCCATCAAGACTGTGTCATCCCTGCATTCCATTTCAGGAATTGATAACCCTACCGGTTACGCCTTCTTTTACGTCCCCCTGCTACGCTCCTACCCAATAAACGGGAAAGGGTCGGGGTTATGTACATCCTGTTTAGATACGCGTTCCTGCTCGCGCTGGGGTTCGTTTCGATCGTCGCGTTCGTGAGCGCGAGCACCGTGACGGGTCAGATGCTCGCATCTACCAGCGGCTATCCGATGCAGAATCCGGGCGATTTGCCGTTCTACGTTCTCGCCGCGGTTGGACTGCTCGGTTTCGTGTCGATGGCGCGGTTTGTGGTTTCGGGGGTTCCGCAGATTGTGCGTGACTGGACGGATCGAAAAAGGCGGAGCAACTACGCCATGCTGGCGGTGGTCTGCCTGATCAGTGCGGTGTTTGTCATCGCCTGAGAACGCATCGGGATACAGACGTTTTTTCGGGGGGAGCCTCACGCCGGATCACCGCTGACCAAGCGGGCAGATCGAGGGGAAGCGCCGAGAGGTGCTGATCTGCAGGGTCCGACATCGGCGGGGCGAAAAAATGGGGCGGTCCGTTTAACGGCCGCCCCATTTCCTGTTTCGGAGTCCGCGCGTATCAGACGCTGTAGTACATGTCGAACTCGATCGGGTGCGGCATCATCTCGAAGGCCTCGACCTCTTCCATCTTGAGTTCAAGATACCCGTCGATCTGGTCGTCCGAGAACACGCCGCCCTTCTTGAGGAAGTCGCGGTCCCCGTCGAGGTTGTCGCAGGCTTCACGCAGAGAGCCGCACACGGTCGGAATGCCCTCCAGCTCTTCCGGCGGCAGATCGTAAAGGTTCTTGTCCATCGGGTCGCCCGGGTCGATCTTGTTCTCGATCCCGTCGAGGCCGGCCATCAGCATGGCGGCAAAGGCGAGATACGGATTGGCGGTCGGGTCGGGGAAGCGCACTTCGACGCGCTTGCCTTTCGGATTGGCCACATGCGGAATGCGGCATGAGGCGGACCGGTTGCGGGCCGAGTAGGCGAGCAGGACCGGCGCCTCGTAGCCCGGGACCAGACGCTTGTAGGAGTTGGTCGACGGGTTCGTGAAGGCGTTCAGCGTCTTGGCGTGCTTCAGGATGCCGCCGATATAGTGCAGGCAGGTTTCCGACAGATCAGCATATTTGTTGCCCGCGAAAACGGCATCACCACCCTTGAAGATCGACTGGTGGCAGTGCATGCCCGTGCCGTTGTCACCGAACACCGGCTTCGGCATGAAGGTGGCCGTCTTGCCGTAGGCCTGGGCGACGTTGTGGACCACATATTTGTAAATCTGCAGCTGGTCGGCGATTGTCACCAGCTTGTCGAACTTCATGCCGAGCTCATGCTGGGCGGCGCCCACCTCGTGGTGGTGCTTTTCGACGACGACGCCCATCTCGCTCATGACGGACAGCATTTCCGAGCGGATATCCTGGCAGGAGTCGATCGGCGGAACCGGGAAGTAGCCGCCCTTGGTGCGCGGACGGTGCCCCAGATTGCCCATCTCGTACTCGGTATCCATGTTGGTCGGCAGCTCGGTCGAGTCGAGCTTGAACCCGCAATTGTAGGGATCCGATGCAAACCGGACGTCGTCGAAGATGAAGAACTCGGCTTCCGGCCCGAAGTAGGCCGTGTCGCCGATGCCCGTCTGCTGCAGATAGGCCTCCGCCTTCCTCGCCGTGCCGCGCGGGTCGCGCTCATAGAGCTCGCCCGTGGTCGGCTCGACGATGTCGCAGAAGATGGCGAGCGTCGTTTGCGCGAAGAACGGGTCGAGCGTGGCCGTATCGGGATCGGGCATCAGCGCCATGTCAGACTGGGAGATGTCCTTCCAGCCGGCGATCGATGACCCGTCGAACATGATGCCGTCGGCGAATGCCGCTTCGTCCATGGCGGTCACGTCCATGGTGAGATGCTGCATCTTGCCGCGCGGATCGCTGAACCTCAGGTCAACGAACTTGACGTCGTCATCCTTGATTTGTTTGAGAACCTTACTTGCGTCTGCCATTTTACTCCCCTGTTAATCCGGGGCATGCGCCCCGACAGTGATTTCCTTTCGTTTCACTCAAATCTGCACGCACCCGGTCAATGCCCGGACGCGTGCGCTCTAGATCGCTTCCGATCCGGACTCGCCGGTGCGAATGCGTATCGCCTCCTCCACAGAGGAGACGAAAATCTTTCCATCGCCGATACGCCCCGTTTTTGCGGAGTTGACAATGGTCTCCACGGCTTTTTCGACCATGGCGTCGTCCAGAACGACTTCGACCTTCACCTTGGGGAGAAAGTCGACGACATACTCGGCTCCGCGGTAGAGCTCTGTTTGTCCTTTTTGCCGGCCAAATCCCTTGGCCTCAGTAACGGTGATGCCCTGCAAGCCGATCTCTTGCAGCGCTTCCTTGACCTCATCCAACTTGAATGGCTTGATGATCGCCTCGATTTTTTTCATTGATTTTCCCGTGGCCCGGATACGCGTGAAGCCGCGTGTGCATTGAAGGGTCCATCCACTCAAGCAGGCAGCGTGCCAACTGCGTTCGTGAGAAAAAGCCAAATGATTTCATTATGTTATAAGGCCGAAAGACTGGGTGGTGCGGTTTTTTCGGCAGATAGTGACGCTTTCTTGTGCAATCTGCATAAAAAATATGCACGCCTCGGGCGGGGATGCTGTTGCGGGAGCGCGCGATGAGCGTCATCGGGCTCGACCATCTGGTGCTGACGGTTGCCGATATTGAGGCGACGTGCGCGTTCTATGTGGAGGCGCTGGGCATGCAGCGCGAGATCTTCGCGGGCGACCGCACCGCGCTCAAATTCGGATCGCAGAAAATCAATCTGCACGAGGCCGGAAACGAGTTCGAACCCAAGGCCGTTCATCCGACGCCCGGTTCGGGAGATCTTTGCTTCATCGTCCACAACCTTGAAGCCGCGAAGCTGCGGCTCGACGCGGCCGACGTTGAGATCATCGAGGGACCTGTTTCGCGCACGGGCGCGACCGGGGAACTGCGGTCGATTTACTGCCGCGACCCGGACGGCAACCTCATCGAGCTTTCGCAATATCAATGACGCGCGCTCCGACGATTGCGGCGGAGGGGCCTGAGCTTCTGACGACGCAGGAGATGGGCCAGGCCGACCGCATGACGATCGAGGCGGGAACGCCGGGTCTCGTTCTGATGGAGAATGCGGGGCAGGCGGTTGCCGACGAGGTCGTCCGGCTTGCGCGCGATGCCGACCATGTCGCGGTGCTGTGCGGGCCCGGCAACAATGGCGGCGACGGGTTCGTGGCGGCCCGGCTTCTGAAATCGCGTGGCTACATCGTGCGGTTGGCGCTGCTGGGCGACGTGAAGGCTCTGACCGGAGATGCTGCCCACATGGCGGGCCTGTGGGACGGTTCCGTCGATCCGCTCGATCCTGCGTCTGTTGCAGGCGCCGAGGTGATCGTCGATGCGGTATTCGGCGCGGGGCTGACCCGGAACGTAACGGGCGTTCCGGCCCAGACCATCAAGGCCGTGAACCAGAGTGGTGCGATGGTCGTCGCGGTCGATGTCCCGAGCGGTATCGACGGTACGACGGGGCAGGTGAGGGGCGTCGCCGTGGACGCCACGTCGACCATCACGTTCTTTCGACTGAAACCGGGTCATCTGCTGTTGCCGGGCCGCACCCATTGCGGCAGGACGCGTGTCGCCGATATCGGCATCGGATCGACCGTGCTCGAGACGGTCGCGCCGCGGACGTTTGCCAACACACCGGAACTGTGGCAGCGGACATTTCCGCGGACAGAGGTCGAGGGCCACAAGTATTCGCGTGGTCATGTCGTTGCCGTTTCGGGGAGTGCCGAGGCCACGGGCGCGGCCCGTCTGGGAGCCCGCGGCGCGCTGAGGGCCGGGGCCGGACTCGTCACGCTTGTCGGCAGCAAGGCGGCGACGGCTGTGAATGCCGCCCATTCGACCGCCGTCATGGTCCAGTCTTTCGCCGGTGCGAAAGGGCTCGGCGCCATCCTGAAGGACGTCCGCAAGAATGCCGTTATGCTCGGTCCGGGCGCGGGCGTCGGCAAGACGACGCGCGATCTTGTGCTTGTAGCGCTGAAGAGCGAGGCGGGTTGCGTGCTGGATGCCGATGCCCTGACGTCGTTTGAGAAAAGTCCGAAGACCCTGTTCGGAGGAATCTCCAAGCGGATCGCGCCTGTCGTGCTCACTCCGCATGAGGGTGAGTTCGCCCGGTTGTTCGGAAAGCCGTCGGCGGTGCAGTCAAAGGTTGAAAGCGCCCGCCAAGCGGCGCAGCGTAGCGGTGCAATCGTTGTGCTCAAGGGGCCGGACACCGTGATCGCCGCGCCGGACGGGCGCGCCGCGATCAATGCCAACGCACCGCCCTGGACTGCCACCGCGGGTTCGGGTGACGTGCTGGCCGGCGTGGCCGCGGGGTTGCTCGCGCAACATATGCCGGCTTTCGAGGCCGCCTGTGCCGCAGTGTGGCTGCATGGTGAAGCTGCGGCACGGTTCGGGCCCGGACTGATCGCGGAGGACTTGCCCGAAATGCTGCCGGCCGTTCTCGCCGGTCTTGAAGGTTACGGCGGGGCTACTGGGTAACGCCGAGCCGGGCGTCTGTGGGCCCCGACCGCGCCGCCAGACCCTCCTTCAGCCGTTTGATGCGGTTGTAGGACAGGGCGATGCGCTCGATCGGAATGGTGCCGTCGTTCACGGCTTCGCGCAGTATTCTCGTTGCCTTGGGAACGAATTTGGGGTCCGAGCCGGACGCGCCGAACAGGAGAATGTCGTTGCCGCTCTGAACGGCCTTGATCAGGGTGTTCTTGAGGTTGTTGTGTTTGCGGATAGCCGCCATCTCCAGATCGTCCGTGATCACCACGCCCTGAAATCCGACCCGGTCGCGCAGCCAGCCGTCAATGGCGTTCGCGGCGAGTGTCGCCGGGACCCTTTTCTTGCCCGAGATCGCGCGGTGATAAAGATGCCCGACCATCACGGTATCGATGGCGCCCTCGCGCGCGAGCATCTGATAAGGCGTGATCTCGATATCCCTCCATGTTCGCGAAATGTCGACGAATTGCTTGTGGCTGTCCCTGCTGCTGCTGCCGTGGCCGGGGAAGTGCTTGACCGACGTCAGGACATTGACCTCCCGGTGGGCATAAATGAACGCGCGCGCGTACTTGGTCACCTGGGCCGGGTTTGCGCCATAGCTGCGGCCCAGGCGGGCAATGATCGGATTTCCGCGGTTGAGGTTGAGGTCGACGACGGGACCGTAATTCATGTTGAAGCCGGCCCGCGATAGCTCCTCGGCCATCTTTCGGTAGATGCGCTGCGCCTGTTCCGGCGTGTACCTACGCGCCATCGTTCGCGCCGTGGGATAGGTGGCAAAGCCGTTTTTCGCCGACAGGCGCTGCACCTTTCCGCCTTCCTGGTCGACGGAGATGAGCGGCACGAGCGGGTGTCCGGTACTTCGGAATTTTTCTGTCAGGGCGCGCACTTGCCTCGGTGAGCGGATATTCCGGTGGAACAGGATCACGCCGCCGATCTGCCCCCTGGCAATTTGCCCGGCGATCCGTTTTGCGGTGGCGCCCTTGGCGGACGTCCCGTTGAACCCGACGAGCAGCATCTGACCGATCATCTCATCGAGTGTCGCACGCGGTTCGTTGGCGCGTCCCGGCAGTGCGAGGGCCATCGCACAAGCCAGGAACACGACGGGCAGACGCATATGTCGTCCGACGCTCACGTCCGAAACCTCATCCCTTTCAAAGCAGGAGGCAGACGAACGCAAGTGGCTCGTCTGCCCCGTGATGGCCGCATTGGCCATTCATGGTCGCGACTATGACCGATTGTTGACGGCTGCGCCAGCAAATGACAATGAATTGGGTGTCATGCGTGCGAGTTCGGCTTTTCATTACGTGATTCGGCAGAAGGTTCGGCGATGAGACGCATCGCTTTGATCATCAGCGCGTTGCTGTTGGCCGCCGCGCCGGCCGCGCAGGCGGCGACCGAGGACTCCGTGCTGCGCGCCCGTGAGGGGGCGGCAAACCTTCTGCGCGGCAAGTACGAGGCGGCCATCACGTCTTTTGATGAAGCGCTCAAAAGCGACCAGTTGGCGGACGTGCGCCGCGCCAACATCCTGAACGACCGCGGCGTCGCCAAATGGCGGCTGAAGCAGGCGCGGGCGGCGATCGCCGACTTCAACAGGGCGGTCGAGCTGTTTCCCGACTACGCCATTGTCTACAACAACCGCGGTAACGCTCTGATGGAGCTGGGGGAGGCGGAACAGGCGATCCTCGACTTCACCCGTGCGATCGAACTTGCGCCCAGCTACGGCGCGGCCTTCAACAATCGCGGCAATGCCTATATGGCGCTTGAGCGCACCGAAGATGCGCTGAAGGATTTCCGCAAGGCGGTGCAGCTCATGCCGACCAATGCGGTTCCCTATAACGGGCGCGGCCAGGCGCATACCAGTTTGGGGCGGCCGTTCGCCGGCGTGCGCGACTTCTCCCGCGCCCTGGCGCTCAATGCCAAGTATGCGGGCGCGCGGGAAAACCGCGGCGCTGCCTATCTGAAGCTCGGGCGCGATAGATCGGCCGTGCGGGATTATACGGAACTGATCGCACTGAAACCGGATCAGGCGGAGTTGTATTTCGCACGCGGCGGCGCTTACGCACGCACGCGCCGCTACAACTCCGCGGTCAAGGACCTGTCGAAGTCGATCACGCTCAATCCGGAAAACTCCGAAGCATATCAGCGGCGTGGTACCGCGTATCTCAGGGTCAGGCAGTTTGCCAAGGCGCGTGACGATTTGTCGACGGCCCTGGATATCGATCCTGAGAATGTGGCCGCGTTGGCCGAGCGCGCGTCGGTTCATCTCTGGCTGGGTTCGCCGCAGGAAGGCCTGGCGGATGCGGAAAAGGCCGTATCACTGAACCCGAAACACACGCGTGCCCTTTCGGTGCGCGGACAGATCTATCAGAAAATCGATCGCGTCGACGATGCCATCAAGGACTATCAAACCGCCCTGGAAGTCGATCCCCGGATGCCGTTGCCGCGTGCGCGGCTGAGAAAGCTCGGCGTCGAGGTGCCGCCGCCACCCCGGCCGGAGCCCCTGGGCGAGCCGGTGCGCGGCTGGGTGGTCAGCGAGACCCCGGACGGCGGATATATCGCCACCAACCGTCGGTATCCCAAGGTGCGCGCGCGGCTTGAGATGTACGGTCCCGGCGTGCCTGAAATCGTTGACTGGTCGCTGGTGAAGTACAACAGCCTGCGTGGCATCGGGCTGCTGCGCTATCGGGCGGGGGTGCTGCGCGATGAAAGCGGCGGCGATTACGAGTACACAGCGGTCGTGGACCTCTGGAAGGCCAAGGTCGCTGCGGTCGAGCCGCACGCCTGGGGTGACCGGAAATCTGAATGGAAATGGAAACTGGGCTCGGTCGTCGTGACGGATCCGGACGGTGTCGCGAACGAAGTCACGCTTCGAAAGGCGCCCGCGCAGAGCTACGGGCAGGGGGATCAGTTCTATTCATCAGACAACTGGTGGTCCCAGGGCGCCCAGCCTTATCCACGACCGCGCCAGCGGCCGCGCCAACGTCGCCGCGAGCCGAGCGGCGGCGATCTGTTCGACTGGCTGTTCCGGTAGGCCCCGCGCGGCTTGCATTCTGCGTCACGACTTTTTTGCGGCCAGGGCGTTCCTGAATGATGTGAGGCGCGAGACGCTGTCTTGCTTGGTCCGCAGTCCAAAGATTTCCGCGAACACATAGGCCCCGAACAACAGCACCAGATAGGCGTTGAGTTCCAGCAGCTCTTCCCAGAACTCTCCGTTTGCCCAATAGCCCAGCAAGGCATCCTTTCGCGTGGCATGGGTCGCGACCTCGATCATTTCGCCCACCAGAAGCAGCGGCAGCCACAGCAGCAGTGGCCACGCGCCCCATTTCAGGAATGGGCGGACCATTGCTGTGAAGTGCCGCCACTGTGTTGCGACGTACAAGAGCAAGACGGCGATGATGGCCACATACAGCATCCTGCGGCCCGGGCCCGTTGATACGGCGATGAGCCATTCAGGCGCGCCATAAACCCGGAAATCAAACTCCCTGAAAAACAACAGGAAACATGTGCAGGTAAAGACGATCGCGGCAACGCGCGATGCGTCCCTGGAACCCGCGATGTTGGCGCAGAAGATGAAAAAGGCGGCGGCCAGCGCGAACGCCTGAAGGCTCTCGATCGGGCCGCTTTCCTTGACCAGCCAGTCCGGGCCGACCGCCTGCGCCCAGGCAATGAGGGCAAGATTTCCGACAAGCAGCAGCGCAAGAAGGGCATGGCGAAAGGAGGCAGGGCGAAACCACGCCACGGCGACGAGCGTTGCAAGACTTGCGACCACTGTCAGTGCGACAAACAGGTATGCCGCGCGGGCGGCGTCACCGCCGACCGATTTGATGAAATCTCGTTGCTGCGCCCATGCAATCTGATTGAGCGCCGCTATGTTGCTGCCCAACACCTGGAGCCATCGCGTGACCGTCAGATCTCCGCCGGCAGCCGTTGCGGAAGGTGCCTCCGTCAATGCGGTGCGCATCTTGTCTGCTGCCGATTTGGCGTTTGAATTGGACCAGACATCGAACAAGGCGCGTTGCTCGGCACCTGCAAGGGACCGGTATTCCGCGAGCAAGGCGCTTTCGCCAGCGGAGATTTGCCGCCAGGCCCCGTCCTGTTTGGCGCCGCTGTTCCACCGGTCCAGGAAGAGGGCACCCTCCGCCATGTCCCGGGACGCCAATTCGATCACCCTGACGATCGCCAGATAGGCCTTCCGTGATTGGTCGGAAGCAGCTCGCTCAAGCTTCTGCTTTTCAAGAGGAAAAACCGATTCAGAGAGGTTCGAGATGATCTGGGTGTAGTATGCGACTACCTCATCCGGGGCCACGGTGGTTTCGGAAATGCGCATGCGCATGTCACCGATACCGTCAAGCAGCTCGTCTGCCCGCCTCAATGCCGAGGTCAGCTCCTGACCGTAGTCATCGCTGTTGAACCGACCGATTGATTTTCTGAACCCCGCACGAGCGTTGTCGACGTGGTCCGACCATGTCTTGAACAGATTCGCCGAACTTGCGCTGCGGCCGGTCGAGAGATAGCCGGCCGCCGCCGCCCGTTCGTACTGCAAGTTGTGAATGAGGGCGAACACGGTCCGGGAGAACACCGACAGCCGAGAAGCGCTCGTGGACTGGGAAGCCGCCTGATAACTCGTTGCAAAGGTGATCGCGCCCAGCCCCCACATCAGGGCGATGCAAAGGGCGACGGCTACCGGAACGGCTGCATTTTTCTTCAAGGCTTTCATGCACTGTGACCCTGGACGCCAGACGACCCGCCAGAAAATCGCCGCTGAAGAGCAGCAACGGCCGTTGGTGTTTTTTGCGCCCCCGTCTGTGTGCGGGAGGGTTTATATGCACCCGCGTCCGAACGCAACTTCGCAGCACAAGCTGCCGAAAATGTGATTGAGTTGTGAGAGTTGGCTCCCCGGGCCGGACTCGAACCAGCGACCCAGCGGTTAACAGCCGCTTGCTCTACCAACTGAGCTACCGGGGAATGCGTGCACCTCTCAGGCGCGCAAGCCGCACCCGCTATAGCAAATGCGTTCGCATCATTCCAGAGCAAGAAACGCACCTTTTTCACAACCTCGTTTCACGCGGTCATTGTCTCCTGCGGTCCGGCAACCCAAATGCGTTGCATCTGCGTACGAATAAGGCGATGTCACTGCGCGAGAAACCAAATCGGGCCTTTTCCCATGTCCGCGAAAATCAGACTTGGTAATTGGAAATTCGAACTTCCCCGCTCGCGGCTGATCCGCATGGCGTTGGGCCTGGCGCTCATTGCCGGCGGACTGCTCGGCTTTCTTCCCGTCCTCGGGTTCTGGATGATCCCGCTTGGCCTGCTGGTTCTTTCGGTCGATTTGCCGATTGTGCGCCGCTGGCGGCGGCGGCTCGAAGTGTGGTGGGGCCGGCGGCGCGGTAACGGCAATGGCGGCAACGGTGCGGGCGACACGAGGCCCTGAAGCGTCGGTTTTGGAGGCCACGCCCGGAGTTGCTTTGGGCGAAGGCCGGAGCCCCTCGCTTCCAAGCGCCTCCGGCCAAATTCGACCCCCTACTATTTAGCTGACTTGATCAAACGTCCTGCATTTCTAACCAATTGCGGGTAGCTCAGAAGAATGCTCTTCGGCGGATTCTCATGATCGTAAGTGCCATGAACCATTTTAAGTTCGTTTCGGGCCTGTTCCGAGAACCATCGCAGTATTCGGTCTTCAGTCGCTTGAATTCCGGCAACTGCGGGAAGCGGCTGGCCTAAACGATCCACGATTCTCTCTGACAGAATGTTCAACACTTCCAGGTTTGAGGTACGATCCGGTAATTGGGGTGTGGGATCGTCGTACGAAATGCGCCATTTTTTGAAATCCAGAGTTTGTTGAAGTTCCAGAAGCTGCGTTCTGTCTCGTGTCGCTAGTGCACTGAATAGCTCAGACCATCCTTGTTGGAATGCGACGATCAAAGGCAAAAGATAAATGAGTTGCACTTCGGTTTGATGCGGCCACATCGTCAATATGTTGCGGAGTATGTCGAGGCATTGCTCAGCGTCTCGCAGGCTCAAATTCAATTGACTCATCGTTTCGACAAAAAAGGATTGAGCATCAGTATCCGGGGGCGATGAGAGGATCGATGCATCTATGTTTTGCAACTTAAAATGATATGCCACAAACGCTTCATATGACGGCTTCTCGAAAACGTATGAGCGATCGAAAAATCGGAGCAGATAGCGTCCGCTATCAAAATCTGACCCGTAAACAGCCTTAATCGATGAGCGCAATTGCGGGCTATCAGTTGCAATGATGAAAACGATGTTGTCCACCTCGAATAGGTGTTTGATGCGCTCCAAAAGGGCTATCGCATACATTGGCCTGCAACGATCCAGCTCATCGATTAGTACGAAAAACGGGAGCGGCGTCTTTCCTTCCTCTTCAAGTGCCGCCAGTAGCGCGGTCAAGTCGTTTCGAAATCGACTAATCGACGCCTTGGACCTCCTGAAGTCGCCAATGAGCCCTTCTGCTTTTTTGTCGAGAAATTTGCCTACTGAAACTTCTGCACCCTCCAACATTTCTTCGCCTACGCCTTTTTCGGCTGCTACCTCCGCATCCACGTCTTCGTGTTGCGAGTTGTCCGGCTGATCGAGAATCTCCTTAATTTCATCGAAGCCCTCTCCGAACGCTCTCTTTGCGAGAGTGACGAGCGCGCCCTTCGCCCCGGTTACAGCAATCTCGAGACCGTATTTCCGCACCGCTGTCCACGCCGACACAAGGGGGCTATCTCTGGCGAAGTTCGCCTCGATAACAGAATCTAGAGACGCTATGACGGCGACAAGCGGGTCGTCCGCGTGGTCATCTTCCCAAGCATTCACATAAGCAACTAGAAACTGATTTGCTTCCAATTGTTGTCGCAGTCGTTGAAGAAAAAACGTTTTGCCTTGGCCCCACGCTGCATCAATGTTTAGGACATACGACTTGCTTAGACCTACCGCTCTGCGTTCTTCGATTCGGTTCTTCAAGAACTCGATCAGGAAGTTGGCGTCCGCCTCCCTCCCGAGAAGGTCGTCATCCCAAATATCTTCGTCTTTGACCGGTGTTGCGTTTTGTTGGGTTCCAGTCTCGTCTGACATCGGTTCGCTTCCCGACTCTTAGCCCGCTTCTCCTTGATACTAGGAGTAGTAATTAAATACGGGCAAACGGAGCGGTGAAGAAAACGGCACGCCGGACACTTAGTGTGTCGGTTTTGGAGGCCACGCCCGGAATCGAACCGGGGTAAACGGATTTGCAGTCCGCTGCGTAACCACTCCGCCACGTGGCCTTCGAGCGCCTATCAATCACTTGGCAAAACCGCAGTCAAGGCGCGGTACGTCACACCGGGCGATCTTGTGCATCTGCGTTCGTCGAATTGCCGCGTTGCTTGACAAAGCGCTGCAAATCCGGAACTGAGAAACGGGTACGGGAGAGCTGTAATGAGCGAATACGCGGTCGCGCGATACAATATGGTTGAGTCGCAGGTTCGGCCGAATGAGGTCACCGACGAGAATCTGTTGCGCGCATTGTCGGAGGTGCCCCGGGAACGCTTCGTTCCCACGGCGCTGCAGCCACTGGCCTACATGGAAGAAGATATCGAGGTTGCGCCGTCGCGCCATCTTCTCGCACCGATGCCGCTTGCACGGCTCATTCAGCTTTCGGCCGTCGGCTCGGGCGATCTGGTCCTCGATGTCGGCTGCGCGACCGGTTACTCAACGGCCGTTCTCGCCCGGTTGGCCGAATCGGTGGTCGGCCTTGAGTCGGACGACCGGCTTGGCGAACAGGCCGGCGAAGCGCTGATGGACCTGGAAGTGGACAATGCCGCCATCGTGACCGGGCCGCTCAATGAAGGCTATGAGAGCGAAGGTCCATTCGATGTGATTCTCCTGAACGGGTCTGTTCCCGTCGTTCCGAAGGGCCTGCTGGATCAACTCAAGGACGGTGGACGGCTGGTGACGATCGTTGCGGAGCACCATTTCGGGCAGGCATATCTGTACCGCAAAAGCGGTTCGCGGATCAGTCACCGCCCCGCGTTCGATGCCGGCGCTCCGCAATTGCCCGGATTCGCAACGGAAAAAGCATTCGTTTTCTAGCGTTTGTCCGCAGCCTGCGACATTTCACCCATGCCTTGCCGCGCAATCGGCAGAAACGCGCCACAATAGCCGATTGAGTGTTGCGCGAACTCCACACCTGAAGATTCGTCTGCGCGCGGAAAGGGAAAAGTTCTTTCGCGCAGGCATGCGAATGACTATCCTGCTGGCCAAATGTTTGGACGGGACATCCGGGCACCTGCGCGCGCTGAATTGCAGGTGATGAGGATAGGTCTTTGGTCAGGGCACAATCATGCGTTCTCAACTGAGTAAGGGTCGTACGTGCTTTGCACGACGTGCGTTCCTGTGTCTTGCGATGGCGCTTCTGGTTCTCGCCATGAATTCGCCTGCAGGCGCCGAATCGCTCGCCCAGGCGCTGGCATCCGCCTACATGACCAACCCGACCCTCAATGCCGAGCGTGCGGCCCTGCGCGCAACGGATGAGGAAATCTCGCAGGCACGGTCGAATTTCCGGCCGTCGCTCACAGGTGACGCGGATACGGGCTATCGCAACACCAATCCCACTCCCAAGAACCGGTCTACGACGACCGGCGGTTTCAACGCCGGCGGAACGCATCATCCCAAGAGCCTTGTTCTGACGCTCAACCAATCGCTGTTCAGGGGCTTTCGCACGCTGAACGCCATTCGCGAGGCCGAGGCGACAATCCAGTCCGGTCGCGCCGCCTTGCGCGACACCGAGCAAACGGTGCTGCTCGACGGGGTCACCGCCTATATGGATGTCTATCGCGATCAGGCCATCGTCCGTCTGCAGGAAAGCAACGTGCGCGTTCTCTCCGAACAGCAGAAGGCCACGAAGGACCGGTTCGAGGTCGGGGAGGTGACCAAGACCGACGTGGCCCAGGCCGAAGCGCGGCGGAGCGGTGCCGTTTCCGATCTCAGCCTCGCGCAATCCAATCTCAAGACCAGCCGGGCCGCCTATCAGCAGATCATCGGCCACCCGCCGAGCAACCTGGTTGAGCCGCCCTCGATCGAATCCCTGCTGCCGCGCGGCTTGCAGGGTGCGCTCGGTATCTCGGGCGGGGAAAACCCGAACATTGTCGCAGCGCTCTTTTCCGAAGAAGCATCGCGATATGCGATCAAGCAGATCATTGGCGAGATGCTGCCCGAGCTGAGCGTCGAGGCGACGATATCGGATTCCTTCGAGCCATCTGTGACGCTTGAGAAACAGAGCGAACGCCGCATTACGGGCCGTCTCCGCGTGCCGCTTTACACGCGCGGCGAGCCTTCCTCGCGTGCGCGTCAGGCGCGGCAGGTCAACGCGCAACGCAGACGTGAGATCGACGAAGCCCGCGCCCAGGCCCAGGCCGATGTAATCGCCGCATGGGGCCGGCTGGTCGCGGCCCGGGCGCAGATCATCTCCGACCAGGAGCAGGTGCGCGCCAACAAGATCGCACTGAACGGCGTGAAGGAAGAGGAAAAGGTCGGGCAACGCACGCTTCTCGACGTTCTCGATGCGGAACAGGAACTGCTCGACGCGCAGGTCGCGTTGGTCAGCACGCAGCGCGACCGGGTGGTCGCCGCCTACACGCTGCTGGCCGCAATCGGACGGCTCGACGCGCATTTCCTGCGACTGCCGGTCCAGTACTATGATCCGATGGCGTACTACGACAAGATCAAATACAAGCTGTTCGGAACCTATGCCGACAGGGCCGAACGCGATCAGTTCAAGCGCGAAACGGGGCAGCGTTAACCATAATCGAGGCGGAAGGCCTTCGCCCGTTCGCATGACTTGCGGTTAACGTGTGTGTTAAGGTATTCACGATGAAAGCCACCCGACGGGGGCGGTGGCTGAAAGACGCGGCACAAGGAATTCACGATGAGCAGTTCAGAGCAGGCGCCAGAGCCGACAATGGATGAAATCTTGGCGTCGATTCGCAAGATTATCTCGGATGACGAGCCGGGTGAGGGGGCAAAACCGGAAGGCGAGACAGCGCAGACTGCCGCACCGGCAAGCGAGGAGCCGAAAGGCGATGTCCTGTCCGATGATCTTGCCAATGCACTGAATGAAGCGCCGGAACCGTCTGAGCCGGTTGACGATATTCTCGATCTGACCAGGGTTGTCGAAAACGAGGCGGCCGCCCCGGCTGAGGCCCCGCCGGTGCCGCCGGCGGATGGACCGCCCGCACCGCCTCAGGGCGACGCTTTGCAGGACGCGCTCGCGGCAACCGTTGCCGAGGCCGGCGCGCCTCCCGCGCCGCCTGAAGCCGGAGGCGAACCGAATATCTCCGACCTTTTGGCCGAAGCAGGCGTTCAGGATGCGCCGGCGGCCGATGTCCCGCCCGTTCCGGAGCCGTCCGCCGGCCCGCCGAGCGGCGATGAGTTGAGTGCTCTTCTCGGACAAGCCGAGGGCGTTGCGCCGCCGGAACCGGAAGCGGCCGCACCGACGCCGGATCTGGACCTGGACGCAGACTTCGCCGCGTTGAACGAACCGGGCCTTGGTGCGGCGGAAGCGGCTGCTGATCAGGCCACGCAGCCTCCCTCAATAGACCTGCCCGACGTGCCGCTGGCAGACGTTGCTGCGGACGAGGAAGCAACGAGCGTGATGGCGGATGTACCGGCCGCCGGCCTCGAGGCCGATGAGGCGGTGGATGCGATCATGGGTGAAGCCCCGCAGGGCGCTGAAGATCCGCTGATGAGCATGCCGGACTTTGCACCTGAAGCCCCGGCGGAAGCAGAGATTTCCGTGAAGGAGGAAGAGATAGCCGTCGAGGCCGAAAGCGCCGCTATGGAAGTCGCTGCAACGGAAGCGGTTGCCGTGGCGGCGGTTGCGGAAGCTGCCGACGAACCGTCCGTTGCCGAAGAGCCGGAAGCCGAGGACATGGCGGCGTCCGCATCCGAGGGCGGCAAGACGCTGGAAGACAGCGTCAAGGACATGCTGCGGCCGATGCTGCGCGAATGGCTCGATGACAACATGGAGCGCATTGTCCAGGACGCGGTCAAAGACGAGGTGACGCCAGAAGGCTCGAAGCCGGACAAGGGCTGACAATCAGAACGTTTGTCTCAGGCCGCCGACGCGGTTTGAGACCATGAACCGGGGCCTCCGTGCCCCGGTTTTTGTTTGCCCGTTTATCAGTTGCCCGATTCACGGGTCGCGACTGTTGACACGTCAGCCGGGACATGGCTTACCACCACACCGCGTCCCATCAACTCAGCCGCAATTCCGGCGCCCGGTATCATGCTCGACAAGACCTACAAGCCCGCAGACATCGAGAGCAGAATCTACGCTGCGTGGGAGGAGGCGGGCACCTTCGCGTGCGGCCGTCCCGACCGCGCCGATGCCGAGCCCTATTGCATCGTCATTCCGCCCCCGAACGTCACCGGCTCGCTGCATATGGGCCATGCGCTGAACAATACGCTTCAGGACATTCTCATACGTTTCGAGCGGATGCGCGGGAAAGACGTGCTCTGGCAACCGGGTACGGATCACGCGGGTATCGCAACGCAGATGGTTGTCGAGCGGCAGCTTATGGAAAAACAGGAGCCGGACCGGCGCGCGATGGGACGCGAGGCGTTCATCGAGCGGGTGTGGGCCTGGAAGGAAGAGTCCGGCGGAACGATCACCAATCAGCTCCGGCGCCTCGGCGCCTCGTGCGACTGGTCGCGCGAACGCTTCACCATGGATGAGGGGTTGAGCGCCGCGGTGCTCAAGGTGTTCGTCGATCTGTACCGCGAAGGCCTGATCTACAAGGACAAGCGTCTCGTCAACTGGGACCCGACGCTCGAGACGGCGATTTCAGACCTTGAGGTGGAGAACACCGAGGTCGACGGCAATATGTGGCATTTCAAGTATCCTCTGGAGGGTGGAGAGACATACGAATATGTGGAGAAAGATGCCGAGGGGAATGTCGTTTTAAGCGAGACCCGCGATTATATTTCAATTGCCACCACGCGCCCGGAGACGATGCTGGGAGATGGAGCGGTCGCGGTTCATCCTTCAGATTCACGTTATGCGCCAATTGTCGGTAAACTCTGTGAAATTCCGGTTGGTCCGAAAGAGCATCGACGCCTCATTCCGATCATTACGGACGATTATCCCGATCCCGACTTTGGATCTGGCGCCGTCAAAATAACCGGCGCGCATGATTTCAACGACTATGCCGTCGCGCGGCGTAACAAGATTCCGCTGTATCGCTTGATGGATACGAAGGCGCATATGCGGGACGACGGCGCGCCCTACGCCGAGGCTGCCGCGGCGGCTATGGCGCTCGTTCGGGACGGCGGCGAGCCGGATGTCAAGCATGTCGACACGATCAACCTTGTGCCCGACGAGTATCGCGGCCTCGACCGGCTGAATGCACGCAAGCGCGTTGTCGCCGACATCGATGCGGAAGGATTGATGATTGAGGTCGAAGACAAGCGAATCATGCAGCCCTTTGGCGACCGCTCGAATGACGTGATTGAGCCAATGCTGACGGATCAGTGGTTCGCAGATGCCGAGACGCTCGCCAAACCGGCCATCGAGGCGGTTGATAAGGGCGAGACGGTCTTCGTGCCCAGGAACTGGGAAAAAACCTATTTCGAGTGGATGCGGAACATCCAGCCCTGGTGCGTCTCGCGCCAGTTGTGGTGGGGACACCGGATCCCGGCCTGGTACGGGCCGGACGGCGAGGTGTTCGTGGCCCATGACGAGGACGAGGCGCGGGCGCTCGCTCGCGCGCGCTATGGCGAGGACAAGCCGCTGGAACGCGATCCCGATGTCCTCGATACGTGGTTTTCCTCAGCACTTTGGCCGTTTTCCACGCTCGGCTGGCCGGATGATACGCCGGAGCTCAAGCGCTACTACAAGACCGACGTGCTCAGCACCGCCCACGACATCATCTTTTTCTGGGTCGCGCGCATGATGATGATGGGGCTGCACTTCATGAAGGAGGTGCCGTTCCACACGGTCTACATCCACGCCATCGTCAAGGACGAGAAGGGGCAGAAAATGTCCAAGTCCAAGGGGAACATCATCGATCCCCTTGTGCTGATCGACGATTACGGCGCGGATGCGCTGCGTTTCACCATGGCGGCGATGGCGGCGCAGGGACGTGACGTCAAGATCGCCAACAGCCGGGTCGAGGGATACCGCAACTTCGGCACCAAGATCTGGAACGCGGCGCGCTTTCTGGAAATGAACGAGTGTGTCCGCGCGGCGGACTTCGATCCGAAGAACCTGAGCCAGGGGGTCAACCGCTGGATCGCCGGTGAGGTCGAAAAGACCGCCGCCGCCGTGACGTCCGGCATCGAAGCGTATCGTTTCAACGACGCTGCAGGTGCCATCTACCATTTCATCTGGCATGTCTTCTGTGACTGGTACGTCGAGCTGATAAAGCCGGCGTTGCAGGGTGAAGATGAGGCGGCGAAGGCGGAAACGCGCGCCACGGCCGCTTGGGCGTTCGACAAGGCGCTGGCTCTGCTGCATCCCTTCATGCCGTTCATCACCGAGGAATTGTGGGAGCGGCTGGGCGAAAAGGGGCCAAAGCGCGAGACGATGCTGATTCTCGCCGAGTGGCCGGCGGAACGGGGACTGATCGACCCGCAGGCGGATGCCGAGTTCGACTGGGTTACCCGGATGGTCAGTGAAATCCGGTCCGTGCGCGCGGAAATGAACGTGCCCGCCGGCGCCCGCATCCCCGTCGTTGCAGTTGGCGCTGGCGAGACCACGCGCAATCGCATGGACGCTAATGCCGAGGCGTTGAGGACATTGGCCCGCCTGGATGGCATCACCGGGGCCGACGAAGCGCCGAAAGGCTCAGTGCAGTTCGTTCTCGACGAAACGACGTTTGCGCTGCCGCTCGAAGGCGTGATCGACATCTCCGCGGAGACCGAGCGGCTGAACCGAGAAATCGGCAAGGTGGGCGCGGAGATCAAGCAACTGTCTGCCAAGCTCGACAATGAGAACTTTGTCTCGCGTGCGCCCGAGCATGTGGTCGAGGAACAGCGTCAGCGCAAGGCCGATGCGGAGGCGACCGCGGCAAAACTCAATGATGCTCTGAAACGTCTCGAAGCGGCAGGCTGACCTTTCACCTCAAGTGCTATCCTGATTGAGCTTCACGCTCCAATTCCCTGATTCGGCGCGCAAAAACGATCAGGTAGTAGAGAATGAACAGGTACAGGAAGAACTCTATCGCCTCTGACGGTCGGGGGACCAGCGGGGCAATCCCGAGCGTGTTCAGCATCTTGTCGGAGATCTTGAACAACACGGCTCCGAGCGCCGTTGGTACCAGCGCATCGGCAGGCAGGAACAAAGACCAGCGGTTGCGGCGAATCTGCCCGTAGAATCGCGCGAGCACGGGAATGATCAGCCCGCCGATCACCACACCCAACTCAAGCAGAATGCGTGGCTTCTTGTCGAAAAGGTGCAGCGTGTTGTGCAGGTTCGTTTCCTGCTGGCGATTGATCTGCGCCCAGTATTCCGGTGTTTCCCAGTTGAAGAAGTGCTGGCCCCAGCTGTGCTCTTCCCCGGCAATGTACAAGCAGGCAAGCGCGGCAAAACACAGAAACACGACAACGAGTTTGCGCTGCCGCACGAACGGCCGAAACAGCAACCGCACCGCAATGATCAAACCCGCAAGCGGAATGAAAAAGTGCGAGACCTCAAGGGCTCCGTAGCCCTCGGGCAGGATGCGCCGGAGATAAAACTCCGGGGCGAGTGTCGCCGTCAGAACCAGTAGAACGGCGACGATCACCGGAATACCGAGCCACCACCAAGCTTCGCTCCAGCCCGGATCGGACGCGAATGGTCGAAATGGCCCGTCGCGGCGCATGGAATCCGACAGATGCCCTTTTTGCGGGCCCGCTGAGAGTGTGGCGTTCAGAGACATTTGAGCGTCAAGATATGTGAGCTTCAAAAAACACGCCGCGCCATGGGCGAGCGCACATTTGCCTTGCCATTCTTGTTTATCCGGCGATGGCGGGAGAAATAGGACAGTTTGGACTTCATTGGAATCCAAATTTCGCGTCTTTCGCGCTTTCTTTACCCGGATATGCCAGTTTGAGCGTGGAATTCCTGCCGTCGGCACATCCGTGTTGTTTTTTTGCCAAGCTGTTGCATAGACGCAACATTACGCCTCTATTGCGCCATAAACTCACACAATTATCCGCCTTAAGTCGGCGGGCGATACGTGTCCTGAAGGCGTCCGACGCGGCTTTCCGCTCACGCAGAAGTGTTCTGCTGAGCTTGAAGCGGGTAGATTGTAGGAAAGCAACCGCGCCGGATACGGCGCCAAGATGGACACAAAAAGGATCTGAGGAGGCCGACGCCGTCAATGGACGCCAGAACGTTCGATAAGTCCCGTTTGCCGAGCCGGCATGTAACGGAGGGACCGGAAAGGGCTCCGCACCGCGCTTTCCTGTACGCGATGGGGCTGAGCGGTGAGGAGATTCACCAGCCACTCGTCGGTGTTGCCACGTGCTGGAACGAGTCCGCGCCATGCAATATCGCGCTGATGCGTCAGGCACAGGTGGTGAAGAAGGGTGTCGCGCACGCCAGCGGCACGCCGCGCGAATTCTGCACGATCACCGTGACCGATGGCATTGCCATGGGCCACCAGGGCATGAAGTCTTCACTCGCCTCGCGAGAAGTCATCGCCGACTCTGTCGAGCTTTCCATGCGGGGACACTGTTACGATGCGCTGGTTGGCCTTGCCGGGTGTGACAAGTCGCTTCCGGGTATGATGATGGCCATGTGTCGTTTGAACGTACCGTCCGTCTTTATCTATGGCGGTTCAATTCTGCCGGGAACATTCAAGGGCAAGCAGGTCACCGTTCAGGATGTCTATGAGGCCGTCGGAATGCACTCCGTCGGTGAAATGTCGGACGAGGATTTGGCAGAACTGGAGCAGGTGGCCTGTCCGTCGGCCGGTGCATGCGGTGCTCAGTTCACGGCCAACACGATGGCGACGGTCTCCGAAGCGATCGGACTTGCGTTGCCATATTCCGCTGGTGCGCCAGCACCTTACGAGATGCGCGACCAGTTTTGCATGGCTGCGGGCGAGAAGATCATGGAGTTGCTCGCGCGGGAAATCCGGCCTCGGGATATCGTGACGCTCAAGGCGCTGGAGAACGCGGCGACGGTTGTTGCGGCCTCTGGTGGTTCGACCAATGCGGCCCTGCACCTGCCGGCCATTGCCCACGAATGCGGGATCGATTTCGACCTGTTCGACGTGGCGGAGATCTTCAAGAAGACGCCTTACATCGCCGATCTCAAGCCCGGCGGGAAGTATGTGGCGAAGGACTTGTTCGAGGCGGGCGGCATTCCGCTCCTGATGAAGACGCTGCTCGATCACGGCTTCATGCACGGCGACTGCATGACGGTGACGGGACGCTCGATGGCCGAGAACCTCAAGAACGTGGAGTGGAACGACCAGCAGGACGTGGTCTATCCGGCCAACAAACCGATCACGCCGACCGGTGGTGTGGTCGGGCTGAAGGGCAATCTTGCGCCGGACGGTGCGATCGTGAAGGTCGCCGGCCTTGCAAAACAGAAGTTCTCGGGCCCCGCGCGCTGCTTCGACCACGAGGAGGCCTGCTTCGAGGCGGTGACCAACCGCAACTACAAGGAAGGCGACGTCCTCGTCATCCGGTACGAAGGGCCCAAGGGCGGTCCGGGAATGCGCGAGATGCTGGCGACGACGGCGGCGCTGTATGGCCAGGGCATGGGCGACAAGGTCGCGCTGATCACAGATGGGCGGTTTTCCGGGGCCACGAGGGGCTTCTGTATCGGCCATGTCGGGCCGGAAGCGGCGGTCGGCGGACCCATCGCACTCTTGAAAGACGGCGATGTGATCACCATAGATGCTATAGAGGGTACGCTCGACGTCGAGCTTAGCGACGAGGAATTAGAAGAACGTCGCAAAGCTTGGGAGGCGCCGAACGACAACCCCTACCAGAGTGGCGTTTTGTGGAAGTATGCAGACCAGGTCGGGGCGGCCCGGACGGGCGCCGTGACCCATCCTGGAGGCAAAAGTGAAGTCGAGTGTTACGCCAATGTCTAGATGGCTGACAGCATCCGTTGCGACGCTGGCGGTCGCCGGACTGATCGGCACGTTGAGCTGGCCCGGTTCCAAGCCGCAGCTTGCGGCCGCCGAGATGAGTCAGGCCGGCGCTCTGGGCAACACGGCGAATAGCCAACGCGATGCGGCGCGGCGCGACCTTGAGTCTGCGGCCCGGCGCGGGGACTTCGATTCCCAGATCAAGCTCGCGCAGATGTATGCCGCCGGGATCGGCGTCGAACATGACGACGTCAAGGCGTTCGAGCTCTATCTCAAGATCATCACCGAGCACGTGAATGTGCGGCCGTACGAACCGAAGGCGGCGGGACTTGCGCAGGCTTTCGTGGCGCTCGGCAACTATTATCGCACCGGCATTCCCGGCAGCGCGGTCAAACCCGACGCGCAACAGGCGGTCAGCGTCCTGCGTTACGCCGCCAGCTACTTTGGCAACGCCGAGGCGCAGAGCAATCTGGCGCAGATGTATCTCGATGGTGAGGGCGTTGAGCGGAACTCGCGGCTCGCCATGAACTGGCTCGCCAACGCGGCCAAGAAACGCCATGCGAAGTCCCAGGCCTTGCTTGGCAATCTGCTGTGGCGCGGTGCGGAGGATGTGCCGCGTCAACCGGCAAAGGGTCTCGCCCTGCTGGCGCTGGCGCGGCAGAATGCGTCTGCCGGCAACGAAGCGCGCTGGATCGAGGATCTGTACGCCGGTGCGCTGGCCAGCGCACAACAGCCGGAGCGTGACGGCGCGGCCAAGCTCGTCGCAACCTGGCAGGGCCATATGGGCAATCCGAAAGCCGTGACAACGGCGGCAGACGTAACGCCGAAGAAGGTCGACAACCGTGTCGAAGAGGACGTTGCGAAGGGTGAGCCGAGCACGGATGAAACCGAAGAGAAAGCTACCGCGGCGGCCGACCTGACCAAGGCGGGCGTCGAAGGTGCGGACCCGCCTGCGCCGCGCTGAGCGCAAATCAACCGGTTTTCAGTTCAATCCACACCGGAACGTGATCGGACGGCTTCTCCCAGCCGCGCGTGAAACGGTCGATCTCGCACGCTTGCAAACGGTCCGTCGCCTGCGGTGACAGGAGCAGGTGGTCGATGCGGATGCCATTGTCCTTCTGCCAAGAGCCGCGCTGATAATCCCAGAAAGTGTACTGGTGCGCCTCGTGGTGACAGGCCCTGTAGGCGTCCGTCAGCCCGAGATTGAGCAGAGCATGAAACTGTCCGCGCGTTTCCGGGCGAAAGAGGGCGTCGTCCTCCCACGCCTTTGGGTCGTGGACATCTTCCGGCGTGGGGATCGCGTTGTAGTCGCCGGCCAGGACAAACGGTTCCTCCAGCGTCAGCAGGTGGCGCGCATGATCGCGCAGGCGCTCCATCCAGCCCAGCTTGTAGGGGAACTTGTCGCTGTCGGTCGGATTGCCGTTGGGCAGATAGATCGACGCCACGCGCACGACGCCGCCGTCGACCGAGAAGACGCCTTCGAGATAACGCGCCTGCTCGTCGCTTTCGTCTCCGGGCAGTCCGGAGTTCACTTCGTCGAACGGCCTCTTTGAGAGAAGCGCGACGCCGTTGAAGCCCTTCTGGCCGTGCACCGCGACGTTGTATCCGAGCTCCTCGAACCGCTCGGACGGGAAACTTTCATCCTGGGACTTGATCTCCTGCAGGCATGCCACATCCGGGTTGGCCTGCTCCAGCCATGTGACCAGACCGTCGAGGCGTGCCTTGATGCCGTTGATGTTCCAGGTGGCGATTTTCATGGGAATCTCAGGTTCCTGAAGTCCGCCACGCTCATAGCACGGGCTCAAACCCCCGCCAACCAAGGCGTTGTCCTGATATGCGTTGGTGGTCCCGCCGTTCGGAATTCCGGCAGCTAAGCCACGCTTTCCATGATGCGCAGGGAGTGGACCGTCACGTCGACGTTCATTTCCATGAAGTCTTCCGGCGATCCGTCGAAGGTGCCGGCAACGGGCATCGCCTGTCCCGGCTCGCGGGCGACGGCGACCGGCACGAGATTGTGCCCGCCGACGGTCGCGTTGGTCGGGTCGAATTCGATCCATCCTGCGCCCGGCAGGTAAACCTGAATCCAGGCGTGGGTCGAGCCGGCGCCGGTGATATCGCTCTCCATCCCGTCCAGCGCCGGGTCATACAGGTACCCGCTGACGAAGCGTGCCGCGAGGCCGACGCTGCGGACGGCCTCCATCATGAACAGCGCATAGTCGCGGCATGATCCGCTGCGGGACTTAAGCGTCACGACGGGAGACTGCACACCCGGTTCCTCGCGGCGCCGGTAGGTGAACTCATCGCGGATCGCGGTGTTCACCGCGCGCAGGAAGGCTTCCGTATCGTTCGATCTGTTGCGTTCCAGCACACTGCGGGTCCATTCGGTGACGATCCGGTCGGCGTCGGCATAGTGGCGCTCTATCGTCCGGCCGAGGTCGGGGATTTCGCTTGCTGGATAGCTGAAGGGGATCTGCCGCGCGAAAGGCTCGATCGAGAACTCGACGTCCGGCAGCGGATAGCGGTCGATGACGATCTGCGACTCAAACCGCAGGGATTCCGACGGCCCCAGAAAGGTGGCGACGGTCACGGAATTGCCGAACACGTCGTGGAGCCAGCGCAATTCGGCCTGCGGTTCGATGGCGAGGGTGGCGTCGAGCAGACGCAGATCGTGCGTGTCGCGCGGGCGGAACATCAGCCGGTGCTCGCCGAAGTTCACCGGCCGGCGGTATCGATAGTTCGTCCGGTGTGTGACAGTCAGCCGTTGCACGTCAGTCCCTCATCGCCCCAACGAATCTTTCTCCGCGCGGACAATTTTTATCAGAGCGCTCTTTCAGGGCGCAATCATGATCTTGGCCGATGAGCAGCAGGGCTGATATGCCGCCGCCACCCGCTGTGTGACCTGAGCTAGACAAAATAGGCCTGCCTGATCGCACTGGAGACGTTGCCGAGCTCGACCTGCAGACCGTCAAGGAAACCGTGCAACCGGTCCGGCGTCAGTTCCGATCCCGGTCCCGTCTCAAGGGAGAATTCCAGCGCCCGGCGCGCAGTTTCGACGCCGGCGTCGCGTCTGCTGCCATGGCGGGTTTCGATGTCCTGCAGCCGCTCCGTCAGGCGCTGGACGCACAGGGCGACCGCGCGCGGGAATTCGGAATCGTAGAGCAGGAAGGCGGCGATGTCGTGCGGTCTCGAGATGCCCGGATGCCGGCTGCGGTACGCATGGTAGGCGGAAACCGACCGCAGCAGGAGGTTCCACTGCACGAGCGCGATGGCGTCATCCTTGTCGAGCAGCAACCGGTCGAAGCTGATATCGAGTACCCGTGTCGTCTGATCGGCGCGCTCGATATATTTGCCGATCTGGTAGAAGCACCACGGCTCGCCGCGGAAGAAGGTACCCTCGGCAATGCCTTCGAAGGTCTGGCAGCCGGTGACCACCAGATTGGCGGCGGATGAGAGCGTGTTGACGCGCAGATCGCGTTGCCCGAGCGTGCGCACCTCGCTGGCGAAGATGTTGAGCTGGGTCCACATCTCGGTGCTGATGAGATGGCGCACCGAACGTGCATTCTCCCGTGCGGCGGCAATGGCTGCCGCGATCGAGGAGGGATTGTTCCGGTCGAGCACATAGAAGCGCAGCACGGACGGCGGGCTGGTGTCGTCATGCGCCTCCAGGAAGCGTTGCTCATCGGAATAGAGCCGCAGCACACGGCGCCAGTCGGGACCCTGGGGGTCGTCCCGGCCGTAGGTCTCGTTGATGTGCAGAATGCGGGCGATGTTCTCGGCCCGCTCCAGATACCGGCCGAGCCAGAAGATGTTGCCGGCGAAACGTGCAAGCAGACTAGACAAGGACCCAGGTATCCTTTGAGCCGCCGCCTTGCGACGAGTTGACGACGAGGGAGCCGCGCTTGAGCGCCACGCGGGTGAGGCCCCCGGGCAGCACCCAGGTGGAATCGCCGGTCAGTGCGAACGGGCGCAGGTCTACGTGACGGGGCTCGATCGCGCGCCCGACAAGTGTCGGACAGACCGACAGGCGCACCATCGGTTGGCTGATATAGTTGGCAGGGTCCTTCTTAAGCTTGGCTCGCAGTTCCCTCAGCTCACGCTTCGACGCCCGCGGTCCGATGACGACGCCGTATCCGCCGGCTTCGCCCACCGGCTTGGTGACGAGTTGGTCCAGTTTGTCGAGCGTCAGTTTCAACCCTTCGGACTCCCGGCAGATGTTGGTCGGCACGTTTTCCAGGATCGGGTCTTCGTTCAGATAGTAACGGATGATCCGCGGCATGTAGGCGTATACGGCCTTGTCGTCGGCGACGCCGGTGCCGATGGCGTTTGCCAGCGTCACATTCCCCTTGCGGTATGCCGTGAACAGCCCGGGCACGCCGAGCATCGAATCCGGCCGGAACGCCTCCGGATCGAGAAACGCGTCGTCGATGCGGCGATAGATGACGTGCACTTCTTCGAGGCCGTTGGTCGTCCGCATATAGACCTTGTCGTTTTCGACGATCAGGTCCTGCCCCTCGACCAGTGGGGCGCCCATCTCGCGCGCCAGATACACGTGCTCGAAGTACGCCGAATTGTAGACGCCCGGCGAGAGCAGCACGACGGTCGGGTAGGACACGCCCCTCGGCGCGACGGCGGCCATCGCCCGGGCGAGCTGGGCGCCGTAGGAGTCGACGTCGGCGATCGAGATGCCGTCGGCGAGATCGGGAAACGCGCGCATCATCAGATGCCGGTTTTCGATCACGTAGGAGACGCCGGACGGACAGCGGGCATTGTCTTCCAGGACGCGGAAGGCGCCTTTCTCATCACGCACGATGTCGGTGCCGCAGATGTGGACATAGGTGCCCTGGGGCACGTGGACACCGCACATCTCCTCTCTGAAATCATCGTTGCCGAGCACCAGCTCGGCCGGAATGATGCCGTCCTTGAGGACATGCTGATCGTGGTAGATGTCGTGGAGAAACGCGTTGAGCGCCGCCACCCTTTGTTTGACGCCGGTCTCGATGGTGTTCCAGTCGTCCGGCGACAGCACCCGCGGAATTACGTCGAACGGCAGCACCCTGTCAATTGCATCGCGGTCGGAGTAGACCGTGAACGTGATGCCGAGATCGAACAGTTCCTGTTCGGCGGACCTGGCGCGCTGGCGCATCGCAGGGACATCGAGCGCGTTCAACCGGTTCCTGATATCCTGGGTATGCGGCAGGCCATCGAGGCCCATGATCTCGCAATAGAAGTCGTTCGCGTCATATTCGGACAGCAGCGGCGGAGGCGCGGGTTTGGGCGTTGCTGCGTGCTTCAAGAATGCGGCCTTTCCGTCGTGGCCGCCATCTTGTGGTCCGATCGCGCGTCGCCGATGAGCATAACCCGAACCTTAACAACGGTTTGCTGACTTCTCCAAGCCTCAAAGATGTGCAGAAGCGATGTTCGTTTGCACACTATCTGTCGAATGGTAGGCTCCGCGGATGGGAATGTACCGGCTATATGGTCATGCGGGATGGGGTTCGGCACTGATCGAGGCGCAGCTCGTCTGGTATCAGCGCGAGTTCGAGCTTGTGGACACCGGCAATCTGTTTAAGGACGATGCCGCGCTTTCAGAGCTCAGGAAGTTGAACCCGGCGGGTCAGGTGCCTGTGCTTGTTCTGCCGGATGGCCAGGTGATGACCGAGAGCGCGGCCATCACGCTCTGGCTCGCGGAAGCGCAGGGAAGCGACGATCTGGTTCCGTCACCCGGTGCCGCCGAGCGCGCGCAGTTCCTCAGGTGGCTGTTGTTCATCGTGGCCAACATCTATCCCGCATATACATACATGGATGCGCCGGAACGGTTCGTCGGCGTCGAGAATGCACGCGCCGGATTTGCCGATGCGGTGTGCGACCGCGCCAAGGGCCTCTATCTGGCGTTGAGCGGGGAGACGGCCGGCCCCTGGTTCCTGGGACCTCGATTCTCCGCGATCGACATCTATATCTGCGCGATGACCCATTGGCTGCCGGGGCGGCCATGGTTTGAGGAGAACACGCCGGACCTCGTTGCGATTGCCGATGCAGCAAGAGACATCGCGCGTTTTGGCGACGTCTGGGTGCGCAACTATCCGAAAAAGTGAACCAGATCGGCCGGTTGAAGGCTTGTCTTAAAGCGAAAAACTCGTGCCGCAGCCGCACGATGCGGTCGCGTTCGGGTTGTTGACCTTGAAGGCCGCGCCAATGAGTTCGTCGGCAAAATCGATCTCGCTGCCTTCCATGTACATCTGCGATACGGAATCGACCAGAACGGTCACGCCACCCTTTTCGATGGCGAGGTCGTCGGCTTCCCGTGCGCTGACGAGCTCGAACTTGTACTGGAAGCCCGAGCATCCGCCGCCTTCAACGGTTACCCGGAACATGCTGTTTTCGTTCTCGCTCGCGATGATGCGCGCGATCTGGGTCGCGGCGCGGTCGGAAACGGTGATGGCTTTGGCGTCCATGTGGCGTTAGGTCTTTGTCGTTACTCTGCGTCGCATATCGAATGCGGTTGATCGCCGCGTTTCTGTGATGCGTCGCGCGTGTTTGTCTTCTGAAGATAAGTACCAGGAAGTGGTTGTCAATCGGTGATGGCGGAACAATGTGAAGACGCGGTGGGCAGACGGCTTGCGAATTTCGCCTGCCATGCAGCGCAGAGCCGGGGCCGGCTGTATGACGAGCAGCCCAGTCCGACGCGATCCGACTTCCAGCGCGACCGCGATCGCATCGTCCATTGCACGGCGTTTCCGCGGCTCTACCTCAAGACCCAGGTGTTCGTCTATCACGAGGGAGATCACTACCGCTCCCGGCTGACGCATTCGCTGGAGGTGGCCCAGATCGCACGGGCAATCGCGCGCACCCTTGCGCTCGATGAGGACCTGGCGGAAGCGATTGCGCTGGCGCACGATCTCGGCCATCCGCCGTTCGGACACGCCGGCGAACGTGCGCTCGATGGCGTCATGGCGGACTATGGCGGGTTCGATCACAACGGGCAGAGCTTGCGGGTCGTGACCGCACTGGAGCGCAAATACGCCGCCTATGACGGGCTGAACCTGACATGGGAGTGCCTTGAAGGCCTGGCGAAGCACAACGGTCCGGTGATCGACGCCGAAGGTGCGCCGGCCGGCGCCTATGCCGAAACCGGCGTGCCGCGGGCCCTGAAGTCATACAATGCAATCCAGGACCTCAAGCTTGCATCTTATCCCGGCGCCGAAGCACAAGTGGCCGCGCTCGCCGACGACATCGCCTACAACAACCACGATATCGACGACGGGTTTCGCGCAGGCGCCTACGCGCTTGAAGACCTTGCCCAGGTGCCGCTTGCCGGAGAGGTGATCGACGAGATTCGTTCCGGCTATCCCGAACTGGAGAAGACCCGGCTGATATACGAGATCAATCGCCGCCTGATCACGCATATGGTTAATGATGCGGTGGCGGAGGCCCGTATCCGGTTCGGCAAACTCAAACCCGCCAGTGCCGATGACATTCGCAATGCCGGCTCTGCCGTTGTGTCCTTCTCCGGCCGCATGAACGATGCGTGCGACGAGCTGCGGTCCTTTCTCATGTCGTGGGTGTATCGCAGCGACAGGATCATGCGCATCATGGACGACGCGGCGCAGATCGTGCGGGACCTGTTCTCAAGGTACATGACGCAGCCCGATGCGATGCCGGATCACTGGTTTGCCCGGGTACAAGGAACCGGGGAGCTCGAACGGGCAACGCACATCTGCGACTTCATCGCCGGCATGACGGACAGATATGCGATTCGCGAGCATCGGCGACTGTTTGACCGCACCCCCGATTTGCGCTAACCGCCGCTGCCATGAACCTCTATGCATACTTTTCCGACCGCATTTTCGCGGCGCTCGATGCGCTCAAGGCCGATGGCACCCTGCCGGACGATGTAAAGGTCCAGGGGATCACGGCGGAGCCGCCGCGCGACTCGGCGCACGGTGACGTCGCCACCAACGCGGCCATGGTCCTCGCCAAGCAGGCCAAAATGCCGCCGCGGGACTTGGCGGAAAAGCTTGCTGCGATCCTTGGGCAGGACGAGGACGTGGCGCATGTCGAGGTTGCGGGTCCCGGTTTCATCAATGTCCGCGTTGCGCCCACGTTCTGGCCGCGGGTTCTGACGTCCGTGCTGGAGCTGCGCGGCGATTTCGGCCGCAGCAAGATCGGCGCAGGCGAGGCGGTCAACGTTGAATATGTCTCGGCCAATCCCACCGGGCCGCTTCACGTCGGCCATGTCAGGGGCGCCGTCTTCGGAGATGCGCTGGCCGCGCTGCTCGAATTCACCGGCTTCGACGTGACGACGGAGTACTACGTCAATGATGCCGGCACCCAGGTCGACGTGCTCGCCCGTTCAACATACATGCGTTATCGCGAGGCGCTCGGACACGATATCGGCGATATACCCGAAGGCCATTATCCCGGCGACTATCTGAAGCCGGTGGGCGAGCAGCTCGCCGAAAAGTATCGTGAGAGCTTGCTGGATGCGGACGAGACAGAATGGCTTCCCCTCATCCGCGCCGAAGCGATCGATGCCATGCTCGCGCTCATCAAGGACGATCTCGCCGCGCTCGATATCACCCAGGAGCACTTCTTTTCGGAGCGCTCGTTGATCGCGGGGGAGACCGACAAGGTCGCGGAGACGATCGAGGAGTTGCGGGAGAAGGGACTGATTTACGAGGGGCGCCTTCCACCGCCCAAGGGCAAACTGCCGGACGACTGGGAGGACCGCGAACAGACCCTGTTCCGGGCGACGGAGTTCGGAGACGACGTCGACCGCGCCCTGATGAAGTCCGACGGCACATACACCTATTTCGCGTCGGACATCGCGTATCACAACGACAAGTTCAAACGCGGCTTCCGGAACATGATCGACGTGTGGGGCGCGGACCACGGCGGGTACGTCAAACGCATGCAGGCGGCGGTCAAGGCGGTGACCGGAGGCGAGGCGGCGTTGGACGTGAAGATCTGCCAGCTGGTACGGCTGTTTCGTGGTGGCGAGCCGGTCAAGATGTCAAAACGCGCTGGCGAGTTCGTCACCCTGCGTGAAGTGGTGGACGAAGTGGGGCCCGGCCCGGTGCGGTTCATGATGCTCTACCGCAAGAACGATGCACCGCTTGATTTCGATTTTGTGAAGGTGACCGAACAGTCTCGTGACAACCCGGTTTTCTACGTGCAATATGCACATGCGCGCGCGTACTCCGTGTTCCGGAACACCCTTGAGGTTTTTCCGGACCTCAAACCGGAAAGTTTAGACCCAGTAAAATTGAAGCTTTCTCTTTTGGAGAGCGAAGAAGAGCTATCACTCGTGAAGAGGATTTCTCAATTTCCGCGCGTCGTCGAGTCATCTGCGCTTGCGCATGAGCCGCACAGGATCGCGTTTTACTTGCATGAACTTGCGGGAGACTTTCACAGCTTCTGGAACCGAGGCAAAGAGTTGCCACAATTACGTTTTATTAACGATGGGAACCGAGATTTGACCGAGGCTCGAATTGCGCTTGTATCATCGATTGCCGAGGTGTTGGCAAATGGGCTGCGAATCCTTGGTGTCCAACCAATCCGCGAAATGCGCTAACAAATGACTCTGACGAGGCCGACGGAGTTGAGTTCGAGGGAAGTATCAACATGTCGATAACTGAAGAGGGGACCGGCCCCTCCAACGAGCCGACCACTTCGATCAACCCGAAAAAGCCGTCGCCCGCGCCGAACGCCG
>JANQLP010000076.1 GCA_028280515.1 Hyphomicrobiales bacterium | reverse complement strand
ACAAAACACGCAAACGAAGGCGGCAGGAGTTCAGTTGGAATGGGAAAAACGCTCTACGACAAGATCTGGGACGACCACGTCGTCCATGAACAGGAGGATGGCACCTGTCTGATCTATATCGACCGGCATCTGGTTCATGAAGTCACCAGCCCGCAGGCTTTTGAAGGTCTACGCATGCATGGCCGCAAGGTGAAGGCCCCTGAAAAGACGCTGGCCGTCGTCGACCACAATGTGCCGACGACCCATCGCGGCGACGGGATCGACGATCCGGAATCGAAGCTGCAGGTGGATACGCTGGCGGACAACTGCGCCGAGTTCGGCGTCGAGTATTTCAACGAGGTCGACGTGCGCCAGGGCATCGTCCACGTCATCGGCCCCGAGCAGGGCTTCACGCTGCCCGGCACGACGATCGTGTGCGGCGACAGCCACACCGCGACCCACGGCGCGTTCGGCGCGCTCGCCCACGGCATCGGCACCACCGAGGTCGAGCATGTACTGGCGACGCAGACGCTGATCCAGGAAAAGTCGAAGAACATGAAGGTCGAGGTCAAGGGCGCGCTGCCCGAGGGCATCACCGCGAAAGACGTGATCCTCGCCATCATCGGCGAAATCGGCACCGCGGGGGGAACCGGCCATGTCATTGAATATACCGGCCAGGCCATCCGCGACCTCACCATGGAAGGCCGCATGACGGTCTGCAACATGTCGATCGAGGGCGGCGCCCGTGCCGGCATGATCGCGCCGGACGAGACCACATACAAATATCTGGAAGGGCGTCCGCGCACGCCGAAGGGTGCGGCGTGGGAGCAGGCGATGGCCCACTGGGTGACGCTGAAGTCCGATGACGACGCGGCGTTCGAAAGGGAAATCACGCTCGACGCGGCGAACCTGCCGCCGATCGTGACCTGGGGCACGAGCCCAGAAAACGTCGTTTCGGTCACCGGCGAGGTGCCGAACCCGGATGACGTGGTGGAACATCACCACAAGGAATCCATGCGCCGCGCGCTCGACTATATGGGTTTGACGCCGGGCACGAAGATCAAAGACATCACCATCGACCGGGTGTTCATCGGCTCATGCACCAACGGCCGAATCGAGGATTTGCGCGCAGCCGCAGCCGTCGTCAACGGCCAGCAGGTAAACGAGAACGTCAACGCCATGATCGTTCCGGGCTCGGGACTTGTGAAAGAGCAGGCGGAATCGGAAGGCCTCGACAAGGTCTTCAAGGACGCGGGCTTCGAGTGGCGCGAACCGGGCTGCTCCATGTGCCTGGCCATGAACCCGGACAAGCTGAACCCGGAAGAGCGCTGCGCGTCGACGTCCAACCGCAACTTCGAGGGCCGCCAGGGCCATCGCGGACGCACGCATCTCGTCTCGCCCACAATGGCCGCGGCAGCCGCCATCGCCGGACGTTTCGTGGACGTGCGGGAGTTGAACTGACCGCCTTACCGCGCAAGCGGTTGAATTGTTAACCATGGGGCTGCTATAAGCGGCCTCATGATGTTCGTCCTTCACGCCGCGCGGTCCCTCCGCGCCATTCGAATTACCGGCCCGGTCGCTTAAGACAGCGCGCCGGGAATCACGCGTCCGTAATTCGAATTTCGTGAAGGAGACATTCCGATGTCTTGTCCGCAATCAGTATCGACAGCGACTGCCTGTCCGCAGTCCACCCCGCATGACGCCGTAGAGGCGATCTTCTTTGTCACCGCCACCGCCGACCCCGGCATGGTGCAGCGTCTCGTCGAGCCGTTCAGCAAGCTCGGCCTCGTCCCGACGCGCGTCCATATCTCCAGCGAGAACGGACAGGGCGACGAGTTTTCCGCCGACCTCAGGGTCGCGGGGCTCACACGCCAGACCGCGCATCTCGTCGACAAGGCGCTGCGCCGCATCGTCGGCGTCCAGCAGGTGATCACGCTCGCCGAATAGGCAGGTCGCGCGTGGATCGGCAAAGGCCTGTCACCGGGGCCAGTTCCGGCCTAGGTTTGTGCAACCGAGGAGAGGCGCGTGTCCGAACTGGTTGCCCAATATGGCTATCTGGCGGTGTTCATCGGCACGATCTTCGAGGGCGAGACCATTCTCGTCCTCGGCGCTGTCGCCGCCAAACTCGGCTATCTGAAGATCGAACTCGTGGTGTTGCTGGCCTGGACCGGCGCATTCGTCGGGGATCAGGCCTATTTCTGGGTCGGCAGGCTGTACGGCAAAAGGCTGGTGGCGCGCTGGCCGTCATGGCGCATGCGGGTCCACCGCGCGACACGCCTCCTGGAAAAGTACGACACCTGGTTCATTCTCGGTTTTCGCTTCGTCTACGGCATCCGCAGCATCAGCCCGTTCGTGATCGGCATGAGCCGCATCGCGGCCTGGCGCTTCATGCTGCTGAACCTGATCGCGACGTTCCTCTGGGCCGGCATTCTCGGCAGCGTGAGCTTCCTGCTCGGCGCGGTCATGACGGCCATGCTGAAGCGGTTCGAGGTGCTCGAGCACTACGCGATTGTCATCGTGGCCGTTGCCGGCGCCGCTATCTGGCTGGCGCATTTCATCCTCACCCGCCGGCGCAACGCGCGTTTCCTCGAAAGCGAAGAAAGTTCCGCCGAACCCGACAAATCACGGGAAACGGGCGTTTGAAATTCCCGCGCAGTCCTCTAAATTGGATTCGCCCACCACGGAGACCAATGGACAATGAAAGTGCGCGTTTCTGGCATCGCGAAGACAATCGGTATCGCGGTCTTCTGTGCATTTGCGGCCGGAGCGGCACTGGCTCAGTCCGACTATGTCGCGCCAGGGTCCGACCTGGACGTACCGCTCGATCAGTACCTGAAAGACGCCGGCCCGGACGCCAGGCTGATCAAGCCCGGCAAGCTCAGCATCGACCGGCACCGCATGCTTTGCGGCAGACGGCCGACCGTGATGGACCCGAAATTCGACAGCTGGGGCGGCGCCTATCCCGGTTACGTGATTCTGAATCCCGACCGTCTGAAGGAGCTGCCGACACCGGTCAAGCTGTTCATCTACGCCCATGAATGCGGCCACCAGTTCGTCGGCCGGAACGAGACGGCCGCCGACTGTTTCGGGGTCAAGCGTGGACGGCGATACGGCTGGCTCGACGAGAAGGGCCTCGATCAGGTGTGTGAGTTCATTTCCAAGCTCAAGGCCTCCGCCCAGCACGAGGCCGGTCCGGAGCGCTGCAAAAAAATCCGCATTTGCTACAAGGAGGCCGCGCCGCGCGCGACGCGTTCCGGCTCGAACACGCAGTAACGTGAATTGACCGACCGGTGTTGCGGCCCCACGTTGCAGCATCCGCCAGACAGACGGGGAAACGGTTTGAAACTCGGGCGATTGAACAGGATCGCAGGCTTGTGCGCGCTGGTTGTGGGCGCCGCGCTGTTGTCGTCGACCACATCGCAGCCCGAAGCCTCGCCCAAGGACAAACTGCTGGCACCGGGCACGTTCAAGCTCGCCGGACGCTACGTGCGGTGCGGGCGGGCGTCGACGCTGATCTCGCACACGTTCTGGGACTATGGCGGCGCCAAGAAAGGTGTCATTATTCTCAACCCGACGAAACTGGAAGGCCTCTCCGACACAATCCGGCTCTATGTGTACGCCCATGAGTGCGGCCACCAGATCTATGGGCCGCCCGAGACGCGCGCCGATTGCTATGCGGTCGAACGCGGCAAACGCGAAGGCTGGCTGACGGAGACGGGCATGGACGAGATCTGCGCGTTTCTCGCGCCGAAACCCGGTGACTGGGTGCATCCGCCCGGGCCCAAGCGCTGCGAGATCATGCGGAAGTGCTTCGCCAAGGCCAAGCCGCGCCGGGCGCAGAACTAGACCGGCCGTCCGGAACCCCCGTGTTCGGTGATCACGCGGCGCCGGTCAGCGCGCTGGCGATGATGTAGGCCCCGAGCAGCAGCAGCGCGACAAAGAACACCTTGCGGAATTTGTCCTCGGAAAGCCGCTGGCGGATGCTCTGGCCGAACACCATACCGAGCAGCGCGGGCACCAGCGCGGCAGCAGAGACAACGGATAACTCACCGGTCAGCAGATTGTTGCCCTGAAGCGCGGCGCCGAGCGCCAGCGTGGAGACCGTGAACAGCATGCCCATGGCCTGAATAAGCATGTCCCGCGGCAGGCCGATGGCCTGCAGAAACATGACGCCCGGGACAACGAACGAACCGGTCATGCCGGTCAGGATGCCGTTCGCGGTTCCGATCAGCGGACCGGCCCAGACCTCCTGGCGCATGTTGAGGGCGATCCGGTAGCCGGACAGGCTGATGGCCGCGTAGCTCACGAGAAGCACGCCGAGGAGCGCCGACAGCCAGGACAGTTCGATGCGCGTGAGCGCCGTCGCCCCGAGCCACACGGTCACCGTCGCCATGATCAGGAACGGCCAGATGCGGCGCAGAATGACGACACCGTTCCCGCCGACCATCGCCTGCCACAGATTGGTGACGAAGGACGGGACCAGCAACAGCGCCATCGCGCTCGGCAGGTCGAGCAGAACCGTGAGAATGGCGAGGCTGACGGTGGGAAGACCCAGACCGATCACACCCTTGACCGTGCCGGCCAGCAGAAAAGTGGCGGCAACGGCCAGAAGTATGGTCGGATCCATCATCGCGCCATACTAGCGGCAGCGCGCCCGTGTTGGAACTCGGCATGTTGAGGTGCGCCATGAAACGCACTCGAGGCGCTGGAGACTTGACCGGCGGGGCCAAACCCCTCATGAAATGGGCCGTAGCGATTTCGCGCCGTTCGCGGCGCAGTGACAAGCGAGTTGAGACCATGGAAAAGTTCACGACCCTGACCGGCGTCGCCGCACCGATGGACATGATCAACATCGACACCGATGCGATCATCCCCAAGCAGTATCTGAAAACCATCAAGCGGTCGGGGCTCGGCAAGGCGCTTTTTGCCGAGATGCGCTATAAGGACGACGGTTCGGAGAACGAGGAGTTCGTGCTCAACAAGCCGGCCTACCGGGAGTCGAAGATCCTCATCGCCGGCGAGAACTTCGGATGCGGATCGAGCCGGGAACATGCTCCGTGGGCGCTGCACGATTTCGGCATCCGCTGCATCATCGCGCCGTCCTTTGCCGATATCTTCCACAACAACTGCTTCAAGAACGGCATGCTGCCGATCGAGCTGCCGCAGGAAGACATCGACAAGCTGCTGGACGACGCCGGCCGCGGCGCCAACGCGACGATCACCATCGATCTGGAGAAGCAGGAAATCACCGGGCCCGACGGCGGCGTCATCAAATTCGAGATTGATCCGCACTCGCGTCACTGCCTGCTCAATGGCCTCGACGACATCGGTCAGACCGAGCAGAAGATGCACAAGATCGATGCGCACGAGGAGCGGCTGTCGGTCGAACGTCCCTGGCTTTAAGGCAGTTACGGCACACCCTGACAAGCGCGGAAACCTAGATCACGCCTTCATCCCGAAGCGCGGACTGTTCCGCTTCGCTCAGGCCCAGTTCGGCATAGATTTCCGCATTGTGCTGACCCAGAGTCGGCGGCGGCGCATCCACCTTGACCGGCCCGCCGTTGACTTTCACGGCGGTGCGCAGCAACCGCACGTCGCGCCCAACGCCCGGCACGTCGGCGAACGCGCCGACCATGCCGCGGTCCGCGATCTGCGGACTGGCAAGGGCATCGGGCACGCTCTGAACCGTGCCTGAGGGCACGCCCGCCTTGTTCAGAACCTCGGCCCAATGGCGCGCCGGGCGCTTGCCGAGCTCGGCTTCGATTTCCGCCTTGAGGGCGTACCGGTTCTGCTTCCTAAGATCGCGCGTCACATAGTCGGGATGGTTGATCAGATCTTCCCGCCCGACAATCCGGCACAATTCCTCGAACTGCTCCTGCTTGTTCGCGGCGATGTTGAGCGGCGCGTCCTCGGTCCGGAACGTGCCGGACGGCGCCGAGGTGAAGTTCTCGTTGCCGAGCGGCTTGGGATCGACGCCCGCCACCAGATAGTTGGACACGATCCAGCCCATGGTCGCCAGTGTCGCTTCGAGCATGGAGATATCGATGAACTGTGCGCCCTCCCGGTCGCGCCCCGCAATTGCGGCGCAGATTGCCATCGCCGCGGTCAGCCCGCCGATCGTGTCGCACATGGGATAACCCACCCGGTAGGGGGCGGTGTCCGGCGCGCCGGTGATGCTCATGACGCCGGCGACGCCCTGGATGATGTGGTCGTAAGCCGGGAGATCGCGCATCGGGCCGTCCTGGCCATAACCCGAGATGGCGCAATAGATGAGCCTCTCATTGTACTGTTTCAAAGTCTCGAAGCCGAGGCCCAGCCGCTCCATCACGCCGGGCCGGAAATTCTCGACCACCACGTCCGCCTTTTCCACCAGCTTGCGGAGCAGGTCCCGGCCCTTGTCATGCTTGAAGTTGAGGGTGATCGAGCGCTTGCCCGCGTTCTGCGCCAGAAAGGAGACGCCCATGAGCTTCTCGTTGAGCTCGGTGTCGGCGCCGAGCTGACGCGCCAGATCGCCGCGTTCGGGCATTTCCACCTTGATCACGTCGGCGCCGAGATGCGCGAGCTGATGGGCGCAGAACGGCCCGGCGAGAACATTGGTCAGGTCGAGGACGGTAACCCCGTCGAGCGGTTTGCTGGTCATGGGCGTATCCGAAGCATGCGGTATGGGCGAGTGTTTCGCAGAGCGGCGAACCTAACCCGCTTCGTCGCCCGCATCAAAATGCACGGCCAGCCAGACGGTGGGTTCATCGGATGAGGTCCACGCGACGCGATGCCGGCAATGGGCCGGCAGCAGAACATGATCCCCCGGCCCCATCTCCAGGTCTTCCCCGCCGTCGGCGAAGCTCAGGCGCGCACGGCCCTTGAGCACGACCACCCATTCCGTGTCGTCCTGGTCGTACCATTCATCCTCCGGCGTCGTGTGGCCGGTCGAGACGATCCGCACGATCCGCGTCTTCCCGCCCGACGCAAGCTCCGTGAACAGCTCCTCGGGCAACTTGCCCGGCAGATCGCGAAACAGATTGTCGGCTGCTTTCGACGCCGGCGGCGTAGCGGACATGGGGCAGAACATCCCTGGAGAATTGACGTCTTGGGCGGCGATCCTGTCACACTTTGCCCTTGCGCGCGACAGGTTCTCCGGCTACCCAAACCCCGCTTGCGGATTGGCGTCATCGCCACGGCGGGCCAAAAACACACCATTTTCAGGGAGTACGCGCCATGGCCAACTACGATCTTCTGCTTTTGCCCGGAGACGGGATCGGCCCCGAAGTGATGGGCGAGGTCGAAGGCGTGGTGGACTGGCTGAACGGCCAGACCCAGAACAGTTTCAACGTCGAAACCGCCCTCGTCGGCGGCGCGGCGATCGACGCCGACGGCGTGCCGGTCACCGACGAGACCATGGACAAGGCGATGCAAGCGGACGCCATCGTCCTCGGCGCCGTGGGCGGGCCCAAGTGGGATGGCGTCGCCTTCGATATCCGTCCCGAGGCCGGATTGCTGCGTCTGCGCAAGGACCTGGACCTTTTTGCCAATCTGCGCCCGGCGATCTGCTATCCGGCTCTCGCCGATGCGTCCTCACTGAAGCGCGAACTGGTCGAAGGCCTCGACATCATGATCGTGCGCGAACTGACCGGCGGCACCTATTTCGGCGAGCCGAAGGAAATCACCGAGCAAGGTGAGGGGCACAAGCGCGCGGTGGACACGACCGTCTACACCACGCCCGAGATCGAGCGCATCGTCCGGGTGGCCTGCGATCTGGCGCGCAAGCGCGGCAAGAAGGTGCATTCGGCGGAGAAACGCAACGTGATGCACACGGGCGTGCTGTGGAACGAGGTCGCCGACCGCATCTTCAAGGAAGAGTATTCCGATCTCGAGTGCCACCATATTCTGGCCGACAACTGCGCCATGCAGCTCATACGCAACCCCAAACAGTTCGATGTGCTCGTGACCGACAATCTGTTCGGCGACATGCTGTCGGACGAGGCGGCGATGATGACGGGCTCGCTCGGCATGCTGCCCTCCGCGTCCCTCGGCGCCGAGGAGGCAGGAACGCGTAAATCGCTTTATGAGCCGGTGCACGGCTCCGCGCCCGACATCACCGGCAAGGGGCTGGCCAACCCGATCGCAACCATCGCCAGCTTCGGCATGAGCCTGCGCTACTCGTTCGATATGGGCGATGCCGCCGACATCGTCGACACGGCGATCGCCAACGTCCTCGAAAGCGGGTTGCGCACCGCCGACATCATGCAGGACGGTATGAAGCAGGTGTCGACGAAGGACATGGGGGCGGCCATCAGGGCCGAGATGGGCAAGCTCGCGGCCTAGAGCAAAATCCGATTAGGTTGACTCGCCCTGTTTCAACCTAATCGGATAACTTTGCTCTATATATTAAAGTGTTAGAGCACCTTTATGCGTTCGGATTTCGCGACGAAACACGTCAATCTGAACGCATGATGCTCTAGAAAGGGCGGAACGCCATGACCGACATCGCCATCATCGCCTTCGACGGCGTCACCGACATCGACGTGTGGCTGCACTGGGATTTTCTGAACCGGCCGCTGACCATGTTTCCCGAGTCGATTCCGCAAGCCGAAGGAGTTGAAACGGCTGCGGCGGACGCGGGCGAGGACTCCGACACGGACCCGGGAGAAACGGGCGACTACGCCGAACCGGAGCGCGGCCGCAACTGGTCGGTGATGATCCTCGGCACTAAACCGCAGCACGTCACGGCGACCGGATACGAACTGCGCACCCATGGTCCCATCGAGAGCGCCCGCGACATGGATGCCGTGGTCGTCGCCAGCGGCCCGGCCACGCGCGAGCTCATGAACGACGCGGAGTTTTTGGCGCGCCTCCTTCTCGATCCCGACGATCAGTATGTGTGTTCGCAATGCTCCGGTGCATTGATCCTGGCCGGTTCGGGCCTGCTTGCGGGAGTGGAAGCGACCACCTATCCGACCGCGCGCGAGGCGCTGGAGAGCAAGGGCGCGATGTTCGTCGAGAAGCCGCTCGTGACCCATGAGCGCATGGCCATGGCCGCCGGATGCCTTGCAGGCGTCGAGCTCGACCGCTGGCTGCTGACCCAGCTGATCGACAAGGAGACGGCGGACAAGTGCATCGATTCCGGCCTCGGCTGGGGCCAGGGCATCGAGCGGGTTTACGTCTAGGCCCCGCTGCGACACACTGCGCGAATGAGCAACAACAAGCCGGTCATAGAGGATGCCGTCGCCATTGTGCCCGTGCGCGATGTCGCGGCAACCGTCGATTTCTACGCCGATGTGCTCGGTTTCGAACGCCGTTCCATTTCCGAGGACAAGAGCTTCGGCATCGTCGTGCATGGCGAGGCGGCGGTGCATTTCGTTCAGACCGATGACGCCGACGCGCTCAAGGCGACGGCCAACAACATCTCCATCTATCTCTGGGTCAACGGCGTCGACGACCTTTACGCGGCGTACAAGCCGAAGCTCGACACGCTGGAGGACGGGCGGGTGCGCGCGCCGTTCACGCAGCCTTACGGAATGCGCGAGTTCCACGTGAAGGATCCGGACGGGTGCCTGCTGTTCTTCGGCGAGGACGCATCCGGAACGTAACGCCTGCGCTTGAAGACCGCGCGGACCGCAACCAAATTCATCACATCTGCGTGGCAGAGCCACGCCCATTCGAGCTGACGGAGTGCCGACGTGTTTCACCTGAAGACCGGAACGCCTTTTGCGATCGTCGTCGCCGCCTGCCTCGCGGGCCTGTCGCCGGCGTCGGGCCAGTCCGCTGAGCCAAAGGTCAACGAGGAAACCACGAAGCAAAAACGCGTCCTGACACCGGAAGAGAAGGCGGAGAAGGCCCAACGACGGGTCTGCAAGGTGCAGATTTGCAGCATCCTGTCGACCCGGGACCCGCATGGCGCGGACATCGATTGTCCGATCGTCAAGACATGGCGGAAGGAAGACATCACGAGCATTCTTTCCGGCGGCAGGCTCGACTGGCCGTGGGGCAAGGCGCGGTGCACGACGCAATTGAAGCTCAAACGCTCCATGCTCGTTGGCGCCGCCGGTCCGGACGGCATAACCGCGAAACTCGAACCCCACCGGGTCTCGTGCACGCTTGATCTTGAGTCGGACGGCCAGACCTACGACGTCACTGTCGACATCACCCCGGAAGTCACGTTCAAGGGTGGCAAGGCAACCGCCGGACGCATGAACTGGGGCAAGGTCGACGCGCCGATGCTCGCCTATTCGGTGCTCTGGCCCGGCACCCAACTCGACAACTCCGTGAATATTCTCGAGGGAACGCTGGTCGAGATGGTCAACGAGTTCATGGGCAACAAATGCGGTGAGGTGAAGGACCAGCTCCCCCTGCGCGCCTCAGTCACCCTGCCTGTCAACTGACGATTTTATTTGAAACCGCAATAACTTGTATCGTCTGATGGAGGCCCGGCGCGGGTGCGCTCACGGCCAACCGCCTTTGGTCCGCCGCGGGGGTGCGACCCTCACGTTGGACTCATCGTTTCCCGGGCGTTGGTTCTATGAGGACTGTCACATAACCGTCTTACTTGGACCGTGCGACGGGTCCGCGGTTGGCATGCGGTACGCGCGGGCGGCGCACACCACGCCACACAGAATCGAAAAAAAAGGGGGTTTGCCGATGACGACGACCTTTCTTGTGGCCATCGACGGCAGCGAAGGGAGCCTCAGGGCGACGAACTGCGCTGTCGAGCGGGCAAGGGCGGGCCAAGCTGACCTTGTGCTCGCCTATGTGATCGAATGGTCGCCATACAGCTTCAACACGCCGGAGGAACTGGCACAGCGCCATCAGCGCCGCGAGGAAGAGATTGCCCGCGCCCACAAAACCGTTCTCGATCCGGTCACTGCGTCCCTTAAGGACAAGGGCGTCAAGGTCGGGACCGACGTGCGGCACGGCCATGCGGCGGAAACGCTGGTCGAGCTCGCCAAGGAGCACGATGCGGCGCAGATCTTCATCGGACGCAAGGGCGAGTCGCGCATGAAGACGCTGCTGTTCGGCAGCGTCGCCGGCACGCTCGTCCAGATTTCACCCGTTCCCGTGACCGTTGTGCCCTGAGGCAAGGAGTATTCGAGACACCACAAGGGGGAGTGTCATGAAGAAGTTACTGTTAGCCGCGCCCACGCTGATGCTGATGAGCGCGCCCGCCACCGCCGCGGGATTTGACGAGACGATCAACAACGCGACCGCTCCGATTGCGAAATGGTTCGGCAGCGTCGTGTTCTTCAAGGTGCCGATTGGCGACGCGGAGCTGCCGCTTGTCGTCCTCTGGCTTGTCGTCGGCGCGCTGTTCTTCACGCTCTATATGGGTTTCATCAACATTCGCGGGTTCAAGCACGCGATCCAGCTTGTCCGCGGCGACTATGCCAACCCGAAGGACGCCGGCGAAGTTTCGCACTTCCAGGCACTTGCAACGGCCGTATCGGGCACCGTCGGTATCGGTAATATCGGCGGCGTCGCGGTCGCCGTCACCGTCGGCGGGCCGGGCGCCACGCTGTGGCTGATCGTTGCCGGGTTCCTCGGCATGTCGACCAAGTTCGTCGAGTGCACGCTCGGCGTCAAATACCGCAACGAAAACCCCGACGGCTCGGTTTCCGGCGGTCCGATGTACTATCTGCGCAAGGGGTTCGCCGAGCGCGGCATGGACGGCTTCGGCAAGTTTGTCGGCGCGTTCTACGCCATCGGTATCTGCCTCGGCGCGCTCGGCATCGGCAACATGTTCCAGTCCAACCAGGCCTTCGTGCAGTTCGTGAACGTCACCGGCGGCACCGAAGAAAGCTGGTTCGCCGACAAGGGCTGGCTGTTCGGCATCGTCATGGCGCTGGTGGTCGGCTCTGTCATCATCGGCGGCATCAAGTCGATCGCACGGGTGACCGAAAAGATCGTGCCGTTCATGGCGATCTTCTATTGCGTGTTCGCGCTGATCGTCATCTTCATGAACTACGACGCCATCCCGCAGGCGATCGCGAACATCTTCACCGGCGCCATGACCGGCGAGGGCGTTGTCGGCGGCGCGCTCGGTGCATTGATCATCGGCTTCCAGCGGGCGGTGTTCTCCAACGAGGCGGGCATCGGGTCCGCGTCCATCGCTCACTCGGCCGTGCGGACCAACGAACCGGTCACCGAGGGCGTGGTGTCGCTGCTCGAACCGTTCATCGACACCATCATCATCTGCACGATCACCGCGCTGGTGATCGGCACGGCTTCGGTCGCTGAGCCCGGCTTCGCGCTGGTCGGCCAGGAGGGCATCGCCATGACGTCCGCCGCCTTCGAGCGGGAGATTTCCTGGTTTCCCATCCCGCTGGCGTTCGCGGCCATGCTGTTCGCGTTTTCGACCATGATTTCCTGGTCGTATTACGGGCTGAAAGGCTGGACGTACCTGTTCGGCGAAGGTCAGACCATGGACCGGGTCTACAAGGCGATCTTCTGTTTCTTCGTTGCGCTCGGCTGCATGGTCCAGCTGGGTCCGATCCTGGATATCTCTGACGCGTTCGTCTTCCTGATTTGCCTGCCGAACATCCTCGGATTGTATTTTCTGGCACCCATCGTGAAGAGAGAGACGGAATCCTATTTCGCCCGCATCAAGAGCGGCGAGATCAAGAGGTACAGGCATACCTGACGATGGCAGGTATGTTCCTCCCGAAGCCCGGCTCCCCTCGCGGGGGGCCGGGTTTTCCTTGGCTTAACCGATATGCGACCCGAACATTCGTTTTAGTGTGTCGTCCTTGTCGACATAGTGGTGTTTCAGCGCGCCGAGGACATGTAGTGCGATGATCCCGATCAGCACCCATCCGGCCCAATAGTGGATGAAGCTGCCGGCGTCGCCGAGCCAGGGGATCTTCTGCGCCGGCGGCCCAATCTCGAACAGGCCCAGCACAGGCACGGAATGGCCCTTGCCATATGACAGCGCCGCGCCGGAGAGCGGCATGGCCAGGGTGGCGACGAGCAGGCCGTAGTGCACACCGGCCGCCAGCGTGTGTTGCCACCGAGGAGTGTCGGCGACGGGCTCCGGCATGCCGTTCCGCCATCTCCAGAGAATGCGCAGCGCCGCAATGAGGAACACCGCGGTACCGGCAAGCTTGTGATAACCGTAGAGATCGCTTCGCCACGCACTTTCGGGCAGGTCCGCCATATAGAGGCCCACCGCCAGCAGGCAGATGATCGTGATGCCGATCACCCAGTGCAGCGTGACCGTAAACGGGCTGAAGCGTTCGCGTGTGTCGGCCATGGAGTTACCCCGTGTGTTTCTCATCCCTCGGCGCCCAACTCCGCCTTCGAGATGTAAACACGTGGGAAACTCGATTTATTCGCGGCGTTGCACGCCACTTCGAGCGCGCGCAGTCAAATGTCGACGGTTTGCAGCTTAGGAGAGGGCTTTGTCTTCAGAGACGGTTCCATCTTCGGAAACGCCGGCGCGGCGCAGCTGCGGGCCGAGTTGACCGCTGATGCCCAGAAAATACATGCGCAAGCCGCTCATTAGCGACCAGAGCGCCGCCTCCGGACCGGCAAACATGACCGGAATGTTGTGCTGAACGAGCCAGTGCGCCGTCCAGGCCGTCACATACCCTGCGGCGATGCCAAGAACGGCGATCCACCAGGTCTCGTACACGACCGCAAGAACCAGCGATACGAAGATAATCGTAATGCCCACATAGTGTATCAGCCGCGTTTTGCGCATCGAGTGCGCCCGCAGATACATGAGCCAGAACGCGTCATAGGTTTTTTCATCAGACATGGTTTTTCACCTGATGGCTTCGGCGAGCCCACGGGCGACACGCCGTATCTTGGTATTTATGGGCGAAAGATCAGAAAACCAGCCGCTGTGAGAAGAAATGTCCGCGAACTGAGCTTTGCGGATGTGATTTTCCAACGACCGGCCGGTTCGCAAATCCTTTACTTTGCACCGCGCATAACCTAAATCCCGCGCTAGATGCGCCGGAATGGCCGGATTGCCCATTTTGGGCCGCATGTGTTGGAGAGTCCGATGAGCTACAACATCGCCATTGTCGGTGCCACGGGGAACGTGGGCCGCGAACTGCTGGAAATCCTCGCCGACCGCGAGTTTCCGGTCAACGACGTCTTCGCAATCGCCTCGCGCCGTTCGCTGGGCACAGAGGTCTCGTTCGGCGACAAAACGCTCAAATGCGAGGATTTGGAGCAGTTCGATTTCTCGCGCGCGGACATCGCTCTGATGTCCGCCGGCGGCACGATTTCCAGGGAGTGGGCACCGAAGATCGCCGCCACGGGTTGCGTGGTCATCGACAATTCGTCCGCCTGGCGCTACGACCCCGACGTGCCGCTCATCGTTCCGGAAGTGAATGCCGACGCGGTGTCGGGCTTCGCCAAGAAGAACATCATCGCCAATCCGAACTGTTCCACCGCAGAACTGATGGTGGCGCTCAAGCCGCTCCATGACGCCGCCACGATCAAGCGTGTGGTGGTCGCGACCTATCAGTCCGTGTCGGGCGCCGGCAAGGAGGCCATGGAGGAGCTCTGGAACCAGACCAAGGGCATCTTCGTCACCGACACGCCGACGCCGGAGAAGTTCACCAAGCAGATCGCCTTCAACGTCATCCCCCATATCGACGTGTTCATGGAGGACGGTTCCACCAAGGAAGAGTGGAAGATGGTCGCGGAAACCAAGAAGATCCTCGACCCGGGCATCAAGCTCACCGCAACCTGTGTGCGCGTGCCGGTGTTCGTCGGTCACGCGGAAGCCGTGAACATCGAGTTCGAGAAGCCGATCACGGCGGATGAGGCGCGCGAGCTCCTGCGCGAGGCGCCGGGATGTCTCGTCGTCGACAAGCGCGAAGACGGCGGTTACGTCACGCCGGTCGAGTGTGTCGGCGACTATGCGACCTTCATTTCGCGCATCCGCGAGGACGGGACGGTCGAGAATGGCCTGAACATCTGGGTCGTCTCCGACAATCTGCGAAAGGGCGCGGCACTCAACACGGTGCAGATCGCGGAAACGCTGATCAACCGGGGGCTGCTCAAACAGGCGGCTTGACGCGGCCGCACCCGACGCGCGGCTGGAATTGGTGAGACCTGATGTGAGCCGCACAAAAGCAAGAGGAAATCGCCACCATATCCAGAGGATCGGCTGGCTGCGCGCCGCCGTGTTGGGCGCCAATGACGGCATTCTGTCGACGTCGAGCCTGATCGTGGGTGTCGCCGCGGCATCGCCCGGTAAGGCCGCCATCCTGCTCGCCGGTGTCGCGGGGCTCGCCGCCGGTGCCATGTCAATGGCTGCCGGCGAGTTTGTCTCCGTCAGCTCGCAGTCCGACACCGAACGCGCCGACCTTGCGACCGAACAACGCGAACTTGAGGAAAACCCGGAGCGCGAGCTTGAGAAACTCACGCAGGTCTATGTCGACCGGGGCCTGCAGAGTTCGCTTGCGCGAGAGGTCGCCACGCAACTGACGGCACGGGACGCCCTCGCGGCACATGCACGCGACGAGCTGGGCATATCGGAGTCCGTCGTCCCCCGGCCGGTACAGGCGGCAATGGCGTCCGCTGCCTCCTTTTCCGTCGGCGCGGCGGTTCCGCTTGCCGCGGCGATGATTTCGCCCGCACCGGCCGTGATCGCGGCGGTCTCCATGTCTTCTCTTGCCAGCCTGGCGGTGCTCGGCGCGCTGTCGGCGGAAGCGGGCGGCGCGAGCAAGCTCAATGCGGCCGTCCGCGTGACGTTCTGGGGTGCGCTGGCAATGGCGGTGACCGCGGGCATCGGAAAGGTGTTCGGAACCGTCGTCTGAAGTGCCGGCGACGACGCATTCCTCCACGAGCCGTACACGTTTAGCGCCCGGGGCACCGCGCAATTGATCGTGCAATCGTGCCCGGCGTATAACTCTCCATCCAAGATTCAATTTGCGTATGCTGAAACCCGACTCACATCCCAATGTCCGCCCCAGGGACGCGGCCACCCTGATCGTTATCGACCGGTCGGGCGCGGAGCCGAAGGTGCTGATGGGACAGCGCCACCTGAACAGCCCGTTCATGCCCGGCCTGTACGTGTTCCCCGGTGGACGGGTCGACCGCGGCGACAGCCGGATCAAGGTTCCCGACCGGCTGCACCAGACGGTCGAACGCAAACTCCTGAGCGACATGAAAGGCATTGCGAGCCCGCGTCGGGCGCAGGCGCTGGCGTTGGCAGCCATTCGCGAAACAGCGGAGGAAACCGGGCTGCTGATTGGCGCGCGGACGGGCGCGCAATGGTCGACCTCGTCACCGGCATGGCAGCCCTTCATCGACCGCGACCTGACACCGTCGCTCTCGTCACTGACCTTCTTTCTGCGCGCCATCACGCCGCCAAGGCAGGTGCGACGGTTCGACACGAGATTCTTCTGCGCCCCGGCCGAGGCCATCGCTCACCAGTTGCCCAACGAGAACGACGAGTTGCTCAACCTGCACTGGCTGACCTTCGACAAGGCCCTGACGCTCGACCTTCCCAGGATCACCAGATTCGCGCTCGAGACGCTGCAGGCAAAGCTGAACAGGAACCGCTATCCGTCGCCGCGCGACGACATCGCCTACTTTTTCAGGCGCAACGGGAAGTTCCACCGTGAAACGCTATAGGGCGTGCCTTCCGGGACTGGCTAAGGTACGGAGCCCAAGCGGGACAAGCCGATGAACCCGGCCGAATGGCTCGTCCGGACCGCCTGGCGCACGCCGGATGCGCCGGCACTCTTACGCGGCGAGGATATTGTTGCCGATTACGAAGTCTTCTGCGCCCGCGCCGCCGCCATCGGCGGGGCTTTGGCCTCTCGATTCGGTGTCGCACGCGGCGACCGTGTCGCCCTCTTCATGTCCAACGCGACCGAATATCTCGAAATCCTCTACGGGGCATGGTTCGCAGGCGCCGCGGTGGTCCCGATCAACGCCAAGCTTCATGCCAGGGAGGCGGCATGGATCATCGAGGATGCGGACGCGAAGCTCGTTCTTGTCTCGGACGACCTGGGTGCCGCGCTTTCAGGCCTCGTTGCGGGCCGTGAGGTGCTGTCGGTCGACCATGCGGATTACGCCGCGCTCTACCGGGCTGAAGGTCTGAGCGCACCGAAAGCCTTGCGCGACGACGATATGCTGTGGCTGTTCTACACCTCCGGAACCACCGGCACGCCCAAGGGCGTAATGTTGTCCTCCCGCAATCTGCAGGCCATGACATATGCCTATTTCATCGACGTCGACGAGGTCAGCGCCGGTGACGCATTTCTCTATGCCGCACCCATGTCGCATGGTGCGGGGCTCTACAATTTCGCCGGTATCTTGCGCGGTGCGCGCCATGTCGTACCCCAGACGGGCAAATTCGACGCGGACGAAATCCTCGCCCTCGCGCCACGCATCGGCAACGTTTCGATGTTCGCCGCGCCGACCATGGTCAAACGCCTCGTCGAACACGCCAAGGCCGTCGGATCGTCGGGAGACGGTTTGAAAACGATCGTCTATGGCGGCGGACCCATGTATCTCGCGGACATTGTCGACGCGGTCGACACCATGGGGCCTCGTTTCGTGCAGATCTACGGCCAAGGAGAGAGCCCGATGACCATCACCGCCCTGTCACGGGCGCTGGTCGCCGACCGCACCCATCCGCGCTGGCGGCAGCGGGCCGCGTCGGTCGGGCTGCCGCATTCGTGCGTGCGCATGCGTGTCGCCGATGCCGAAGGCCGTGATGTTCCCAACGGCGAGATCGGCGAAATCCTCGTCCAGGGCGCGACGGTCATGTCCGGATACTGGCGAAATCCTCAAGCCACGGCCGACACGATACGGGACGGTTGGCTGTGGACCGGCGACACTGGTTCCCTCGACGAGGACGGGTTCCTGACCCTGCATGACCGCTCAAAGGACGTGATCATCTCCGGCGGAACCAACATCTACCCCCGCGAGGTGGAGGAAACGCTTCTGCTTCATGCCAGTGTCGGCGAAGTGGCCGTTGTCGGGCGCGCCCATCCCGAATGGGGCGAGGAAGTCGTGGCCTTCGTCGTTCCCGCGAAGGATGCCCCGGTCGACGAGCAGGACCTCGACCGGCACTGCATCGATCACATCGCGCGGTTCAAGCGTCCGAAAGCCTACGTCGTGGTCGATGATCTGCCGAAGAACAATTACGGAAAGGTGCTCAAGACGGCGTTGCGGGAGCGTCTGGGGGTCTGAGCGCGCATAAGAAAATGCGGGTCCGCTTGCGCCGACCCGCATTTCCTCTGGGCAGTCAACGGTTATACATGGCTGCGTCGGCCGGACCGGCCATGCACCACCATTGATACGATTTCCGACCGCTCGATGCCGATATCCCGCAGCGTATGGTCGCTCAGGGCGCGCAGATGGCGGATCGAGCGCTTCGCTTCGCGGCGCGCCTTCCAGTTCTCGATCACCGAAGCGAACCAGGTCCGCAGCGTTTGCCGCGTCTTGTCGACGGACGGCCGGCGCTGCCGTCCTTCAAATCCCGCATCAGCGGTTGCTTGATTTGCGTATGTCATTTCTCTCTCCTTCGTCCCTTGCGTCTGCGGTTTGCCGCGGCCTGGCCGGGCGCCTGACGGTCATTGGTGCCGTACCGTCTTTCGCGTCCGCGCGTGACGTTCAAAAAAAGCCAAGTGAATTGTGGTTTTGCGGGCCGGTCGCCTCAAATGGCTGTGGTCAGAAAGACCACGCCGAGCAAGGCCAGACAAATCCCGATGACCATAATCATCACATTTGTCACCGTCCGCAGCGGCGTCGCTGGATAGGCATCTATCCCGACGTCTGCGTCCAGCGTGATTTCGCCGGCGCGTGTCATCGCAGCGCGCAAAATCACCAATTGGTTCAACATCCTGTCCTCCATTTTCATACCGAACCAGGGATCCGGCATCCTGCCCTGCACAACAGATAGGAAGGACATGTGAGGACCTTAGATGTAAACGCCGTGGTAATTTCCGTTTGAATCGTGGAAAATGCAGTAACTGGCCCTGAATCTTCGGGTTTTCAGCCCAGATGCCCCGCTATGACCGTTGACCAGCAGATGCAATCGGCGCTCGCGCTCACATTTCTGGGTGGTCTGTCCGTCGAGTCGGAGGGCGCGGCTGTCGAGCTGCCGCGTTCGCGTAAGACACGGGCGCTGTTGGCCTATTTGGCGCTTTCGCCGCGTCCGCGCCGGCGTTCGGCGCTGTGCACGATGTTCTGGGAACGTCCCGACGATCCGAAGGGCGCGCTGAGATGGAGCTTGTCGAAGATCCGCCCGTTGCTCCGGACGGAAGATGACTGTCTTGTCGTCGCCGACGGGGACTTCATCCGCATCGATACCTCGGACATCGGCATCGATGCGCGCAACCTCTTGGGCGCAGCCGCGGACCCCGAACCCTGGCCGGCAAGTGAGCTCGAACGGCTGGCCACATCGGGTGAGCTGCTGGAAGGCTTCTCGCTCGCCGGATGTCCGGACTTTGAGCTTTGGCTGGCGGAACAGCGCGAGGATATCCGGCAGGCGCGATTGCGGGTGTTCGACACGCTGTGCCAGCATTACGCCGCCCAGCCCGAGCGGGCGCTTGAGTTCGCCCGCGCGGCGGCCGAGCTCGCCGCCGATGACCCCGACACCCGTCTTCGGCTGATCGATTTGCTCGACCGAACCGGACGTGCCGACGAAGCCGAAAGCCACAGACGCCTGGCACGGGAGATCATTGCTCCGAGAGAGCGGTTGCGCGCGGATGACGGGGCCGATGGTGCAGAAACGTCGAGCCAGCCCATGGTTGCAACCGTCCGCGAGGCGGACAGTCGCATCGTGCGCGAGGGGCTTGAACCGTCCGGACCGCTGCTCAAGCTTCCCGACCGGCCGTCGATTGCCGTGCTGCCGTTCCTGCAGATCGGCGCCGGTCACGAAACCGATATTTTCGCCGTCGGTCTGACTCACGACATCATCATGGGTCTTTCCCGTCTGCGCTGGCTGTTCGTCATTGCCCGCGGCTCGGCATTCAACATCGTCACGTCATCGGCGGATGTGCTCGAAATCGCCGAGCGGCTCGGGGTGCGCTACGTGACGCAAGGCTCGATCGCGGTCGCCAATGGCAAGTTGCGGGTCGACATCGCGCTGATCGACGCACCGTCGCATACCGAAATCTGGGTCGAACGCTTCGACCGCGACATAACGGAGCTGTTCCAGGTTCAACAGGAGATTTCCGACGCAATCGTCGGTTGCCTGCAGATAGAAATCGAAGCCGCCGAGCAGAAACGGGCGCTGATGCAGCCCGACCAGGCGCTCGATGCCTGGAGCGCGTACCACCGCGGCGTTTGGCACATGAACCGGTTCAATCCGGCCGATTTCAATCGCGCCGAGAAACTGTTCGAACGTGCCCTCGAATTCGAGCCCGACGAGGCGCGCGTCTATTCCGGATTGTCGTTCATCGAGTTCCAGCGGGCATTCCTGCATATCGATCCCGACCGGGACAGCGCGCTGCGAAAGTCGCTCGAATTTGCGGAGAGGAGCATCACGGTCGACCCGCGAGACGCTTTGGGTCACTGGGCCATGGGCCGGACCTTGCTGATGTTCCGCGAGTACGACCAGTCGGTCGAGGAGCTCGAGACGGCGATTGATCTCAATCCCAACTTTGCAGGGGCGCACTTTTCCCTGAGCCGCACCTGTTTCGCCGCCGGCGACAGCACGCGCGGCATCGAGGCCGCGGACACCGCACGCCGGCTCAGCCCGTATGATCCGATCCGGTTCGCCATGCTCAGCGTGCGCGCCAACTGCCTGGTCCAGCTCGGCGAGCTCGACGAGGCGGTGGAATGGGTTGTGCGGGCCGCGCGGCAGCCCAACGCCCACTACCATATTCACGCAATCGCCACCTATTGCACGGCGCTTGCGGGCCGCACCGATCTCACGGAACGCTATAAGGAGAAGCTCCTTGCGTCACGTCCCGACTACTCCGTGAAAGACTTTCTGCTGGCGTTCCCCCTCAAGGAGCCGGCCCATGTGGAACTCGTCCGCGAAGGATTGAAGAAGGCGGGCCTCGCCGGCGATTGATCGGGCGACCCCACGGGACTTTTTGCACCGGCGAGTCCGGTTTTTTGCCTTCCAGAGTCCTTGCCTTCACATCATCGCAAAACAGAAAATCCGGCCTGCGAGCCACCATTTTCACCGCGATTTTTGGCGGAATTCAGCGCTTCTCTCTTCGAATTGCGGACAGTTTGTTGAAAAGTGTTAACGGCGTACCCACCTGATCTTAATCGTTATCCCGCAAGATGAGAGCGGTAACGGGTCAGATGGAGGGTATGATGTCGGGTCTTTGCAATCGGTTTACTGGAAGCATTCTGTCGGCTCTCGCTCTGGCGGGATTCTTTGCAGCAACGGCACCGGCACCGGCGGAAGCCGGTCTTTTCCGCGCCCTGCTCGGCGGTGGCGGCGGAAACGTTCAGAATCGCGACTGGTCTCACGTCACAAGCCGTCAGCGCGTTCCCTTCTCCAAACAGTACGGGCCCGGAACCGTCGTCGTCTCGTTCGCCGACCGGCGGCTCTACTTTGTCGACAAGCCCGGTCAGGCGCTGAGCTATCTCATCGGCACGCCTGTTCTGGAAGAAAAGTGGCAGGGCGTTCTCAAGGTTTCCGCCAAACGTGTGAACCCGCGCTGGGTGCCGACCGCCGACATGCGGCGGAAGAACCCGACGCTGCCGCTCGCCGTTGAAGGCGGCGATCCGCGCAATCCCCTTGGGACCCGCGCGCTCTATCTCGGCAACACGCTTTACAGAATTCATGGCACCGACGCTCCGTGGACCATCGGCAAGGAAGTCTCGAACGGCTGCGTCCGCCTCTACAACGCCGACATTCTGGATCTCTATTCGCGCGTGCCGGTCGGTGCCAAGGTCATCGTCACCTACAAGAGATTCCCGGCTGCGGCCGCTGCTTCGAAGCGCGGCGGATGGCATCGGCGTGCTTCCTTCGAAGCCCGGTAGGCTGCAAACCACACTTCATCTGGCCAATAGGTTTCGTGCCGGTCTCCCCTGCGGGTGACCGGCACAAGTCGTTTTTGGCGCCGGTTCGGGTGCCGGTCGGTCATGACCGGAGCGGGGTCCGTTTCGCCATCGACGGGATTGAATGACCTCTGACCCGGCGGGCGGTGAGAGCAACCCGGGTGGCAGCGGTTGCCGTATGTGCCGCAAGACAAAAAAGTCGGGTCCGCCGACAGTACCGGGGGGAGATCCCTGCCGACGAACCCGTTGAACACCGTCTGGGACGGTGGACTACCAGTAGATGCCGAATTGATGTCCGCCGATCGCCTTGGCCCTGGCGATATGGCCGGTGCAGCGGTTCACCTTCAGCCGGTACTTCGCGCCGTGGCGATAACCGGTGACGAACACGAACCGTGGCGTGGTTTTGCGGATTCTGAACCCGTACCAGCCGTGGCGATGCAGTCTCGCCCTGATCTTCTGCGGTGACGCACAACGTCCGTAGTAGCGCGGTCCCGGCACCGGATATGGCGCCCAATACCCGTATCCGGGCTTGCCGTTCCAATAGCGCCTGGCGTGCTTCCTTTTGTGCTTCTTCTTTTTGTGAGCCTTGTGGACGTATGTCGGCCTGTAGTAGCTGTTCGGTGTCGCAAACTGGACGTAGCCCTGCGGGCCACCGATGGTCAGGGCAAAATTCACGTCCTTGGCGGATGCCTCCGACAGTCCGGCGGTGGTAACGGCGGCGAGGGCCCCTGCGGCAATCAGTGCGGTCTTCATCGTTTCTCTCCGTGTTTGGCCAGCGCATCGCCGGCGAACTGGGCGGGAGAATGCATGACGCGCCCTGAACGCATCCGGAATGGACCGTTCATCCGGCATTCATATTGGCGGACGGATGTGAGCTCTAGGAATTTCGCAGTTTTTTCAGGGGCATGGCCGGCCGCCCGGCGATCGCGATGACGCCGGTCTCAGGGCCGTTCGCCCGGCCGCATTTTCAAGAACGCCGACAGACAATGCTGGGTGTAGTCGATCCGGCTGTACGCCTTGTCCGAACGCGCATAGTAAAGCCCGACATATTCGTTCGGGTCGAACGGCTTGCCGCGGCGGCGCTGCGGCGGTTCTGCCACCTCGGCGGGATCAAGAAGCTGAAAGTCGAGGTTCTTTTCCGCCTCCGCCTGGATGCGCTGCGACAACGCCGGCACAATGGCCGACCCGGCCCATGAGGCGTTCAGGACATCGGACGCGGTCACCAGTCCTTCCAGCGCATAGCATGTGTTGTGGGTCGGCTTGAACTTGGGCCGCAGGTCCTCGAGGTATGCGCGGGTCTGATCTTCGATGAACTTGAGCAGGCGCAGGTCGCGCGTGTTCTTGTACCGGACCGCCGCGGCCATGACGCCCCAGTGATAGAAGCCGATATCCGGCTTCTTGGTGTATTTGCTCACCAGGTAATCGTCGAGCTCGGCCAGAACCTCGCCGATCTTCGGATCGCGAAAAGTGTCCTGGTACGTTGCGAGCGCGAGCCAGGCCTCGCCGTTGAAATAGGGCGACTCGACCCGCGAATAGGGTGTGCGGCGGAACCCGCGCTTGCCGAGACGCAACGCAAGCAGACCGTTGAGCCAGGCACGCCGCGCCGCCTCGTAACGTCCGCTGCCGGTGGTCCGGTAGTAGTTCAGCTCGATGAGCAGAGCCAGCGCGGTCGCACCGGTACGCGATTTGGAAATGCTGCGTCCGGTCCCGACAATCCACTGCGAGTTCTTCCGGAAGATAAGCGAGCGCTTCTGGAGCGCATCGAGGACCTTGCGAACGGGCTCGCGCGCATGCGGCGCCTGCGTCGCGGCGAGGTATTCAGCCAGTGAAAACCCGGTTCCGGCCTGCCGGACAATGCTTGCCTTTCCCGTCGGGCGGCCCGTCTTGAAGCTGATGTCGTAGTCGAAGAGCCCTGTGTTGTTCTGGGTTCTGATCAGAAAGTCCGCGCTGAGATCGGTTGCCTGCTTGATCCGTTCGCCGCTCATCGTCGATGCGCCTGCCGGGCCGTAAACCGAAACGGCAATCGTCATGACCAGAACTTGAGCAAATCGCGTATAACAAGACACGTTCTTACTCTCTTCACTGTTGCCCGCCGCATATTTTTCCGGGCTGGCGGGAATAATACGACATCCCATCCGTTATCATATCACTGGCAGGAGGAGGAAGGGTGACGGCTGATATCCGAGAGGAGATCATTGAATTTCTCCCCCGCCTGAGACGGTTTGCGTATTCGCTTGCCGGCAACGTCACTGACGCCGACGACCTGGTGCAGGATGTCTGCGTGCGCGCGCTCGACCGCGCGCATCAATGGCGGCCAGGAACACGATTGGATAGCTGGATGTACCGGATCGCCCAAAACCTCTGGATCGACAAGGTTCGCTCTGAAAAGACGCGAAACACCGTGAAACAGACGATCCTCACCCAGCCTGACGAAATGCACACAGCCCGAAACCCGGCAGAAGACCGGCTCACGCTCGAGGCCGTTCGGCAAGGCATTGCCGAACTCCCGGACGAACAGAAGGTGGTCGTCGCACTTGTGTGCCTCGACGGCCTCTCCTACGGCGAGACGGCCGACATCACCGGTGTGCCGATCGGCACGGTGATGAGCCGCCTGTCGCGGGCCCGGAAGGTGCTGCACCGAAAAATGCATGGTGAAAGCAATGCCAAAACAACATGATAGCGAGAATATCACCGACGAGATGCTGATGGCGTATGCCGATGGCGAAATCGACGCGGAACAGCGCGAGCATCTGAGCGAGCGCCTTGCGCATGACGCCGGGTTGAGGAAAAGACTCGAGGTCTTCCGCGAAACGGACCGCTCCCTGAGCCGCCATTATGACGACGTGCTGCACCAGCCGGTCCCGGCGCACCTGCTCGATCTCGTGCGAAACGCCGACGTGAAAACGCAGCCCGAAGGCACGATACAGCGGATCACCGCGTGGCTGCGCGGCAATGCCGGGACATCCGCGGGTCCACGGGTGGGCTGGGCGGCGGCCTCCGCCGCCGCGGTTCTCGCCGTGGGCATCGGCATCGGCACCTGGCTCGAGAGCGGGCCGGTGACGTCCGCCGGCGACCGGTTTGCGCTGCTCTCGGTCGATAACAATCATCTGTGGGCGCGAGGCGCACTGAAAGACGCATTGGAGCAGGTCGGCAGCGGCGACGCGAAAAGCTGGGAAGCCGCGCCAGGCGAGACCGGCAACATCTATCCCGTCCTGACCTTCAGGGACCGGGCCGGCCAGTTCTGCCGGGAATATGCGGTGACGGCCAGCCCGGAGGCGAGCGCCGTGGGTATTGCCTGCCGCCGCGACACCGGACAGTGGTCGATTGAGATCCATACCGCACAACCCGCCGACGCGGCGGGCGGCGCTCCGTTCCGGCCGGCATCGAGCGGCGGCATTGAACGGCTCAATGCCCTCATGACCGAAATGAGTGACGGCGATCCTCTCGATCTGGATCAGGAAGAACAGGCCATCAAAAACGGATGGCGTTAGCTCCGCCGCGCTTCCGCCGGCAAATCGGAATCCGGACAGTCTGATCGTTGGCCCGCGTGCATTTGCGCGCGGCGACGATCCTTTTTGGGTCCGCAGGCAATAGTCGCCTGCGGCCGGTCAGTGTCCGGTGTTTGTGTATGCCGGGGGAGCGTTACGGCCGGCGTGACGGCCCGAACAGGGCGGCGCACGCATAGGGCGCGATTGAACGGTCGCTATGGCCAACGCGCGGCACGATGCGGGAATGCCACCGAAACGCGCAATCGAGCCTGACGGCCGCGGCTTGCGCGATCTCCACGAAGTTCAGCCCGCGGGCAAGGCGATGCGGCCCCTGTGCCATGGCCTCTTCCGTCAGACGCAAATCGATGGAGTTCGGATCGTCGTCCTTTTCGCCCAGCAGGATGGTCAGCGGCGTATCGAGCGCGTCTTTCAGCGTCTTCTCGCCAATCGCCAGGTCGGAAATCCCGTATGGAAAGGCGAACGTATCGCACGGCAGCATGTACCAGCCCGCGTTGGACGCCACCGCCCGTTCTACCCGCCCGGCACCCGTGTGCAGAATGTAGCGGTGAACGAACTGGGCGCCGGCGGAGTGTCCATAGATGTGAAACCGGTCCGCCTCAAGCGAGAACGCGTCGCGCACGGCATCGAACACGGTGTCGAGGGCCGTGAAGCTCCATTCGCGGCTTGCCCGGTCCTTGCCGTTCCGGGCGCGTACATTGCCGAGATTGTAGGCGTAGGTCGTCCGCCATGACGTCCTTGAAAACTCGGGAACAACCAGCACAAACCCGTACTGCTCGGCCAGTCCGACCCAGGAGTCCATGTAAGGCCAGGCATCGCGTGTTACACCGTGCATGATGATGCCGACGGGCATGTCGGGCGTGAAACGGCCTGGCAGATAGACGAGCGTCTTGATGTTCTTCTTCTTTTTTGTCGCCTCGAGCTGCATCTGAAGGACGCAGAGTTTACCCAGCTTACGCTCTTCCAACAGACGCGTCGTGGCCGCCGGCTTTGATGTGCGTCGCCGCGCGCGCTTGGGTCTGGACGCGGCTGTGCCCGGTTTCACGCCCAGTTGTGCGTCGCCGGTTTCGGTCTTCTCCGGTTCCGGCTGATACGTTCGGGACCTCTGTTGCCCCGTTGCTGTCTGAGCCATGACTCAGATACTCCTTCCATTGGATGCGAATTCACTGGATTCTTCGGAACGGCCCGGAACCGACGTCAGTAAACGCCGGTTCCTGAGACGCCAGATCTGATCCCACTGCACGAATTCGGCAGCGGATGGTGCGGCCACGATGAGCGTCATCGACCTGTCGGAAACGACCGTTCTGAGGGCCTCCTGGCACTCCTCATCGATGAGAAATACAGGATCGTCGATCAACAGCACGGCCGGACGTGTGGCGACGGCACGGGCAAGGGCGATACGGCTGCGAATGCCCGCGGGGAGGTTCCGGCCGCCTTCCTCCAACCGGGTCTTCAACCCTTCCGGAAAATACGCGCTGTCCGGGTCTATCCCGCACCGGGTCAGGGTCTCGCACACCGTGCGCTCATCCAGGTTCGGCGCGCCATAGCGGATGTTGCGCGACAGGCTGCTTCTCAGCAGCGGAAGATCGGCAGAAACCAGTTTGACGCGCCGTTGCCACAATTCGGCGGGGAGCATGCGGATGTCCTGACCGTCGAGCGCAATGCCGGCATTGGTCTCGTCGGCGTCAGCCATGCTGAGACCCGCAACTGCATGGAGCAGGCGGCTCTTGCCCGAACCGCTCGGGCCCATCAGGAGTACACGCTCGCCGGGCGCAACGCTTGCGCGCAACGGCTCCGGAAAGCCTGAAAATGCGGCACCGTCGAGCGCCAGCGCGGCAGGTCCGGTTTTCTCCTCCGCCGCAGGGGCGGGATCGACTTTCGGCAGTTTCAGTTTGGCGAAGGCGGCCTTCAGGTTGCGCCGGCCGACCCTGAAGCTCGCGCGATATTCAAGCGCAAGCATGAGATCGCGCAGCGGCCCCGACGCCAGACCGATCAGAAAGAATGCCGTCGCCAGTTCGGCGATGGTGAGGCGGCCGAGGCCGGATGAGAAGGCTGCAGCGAAAGCGGCTACGGCCAGAGTTGCCGGCATAACGGTTTCCGAAAGGGACCGCATCAGACCGGCCAGAACGCTGCGCCGGACCAGGGCCTTGCTCATCGCCCTGCTTTGGCCTCTGAGACGGGAGAGTTCGCGCGGCACACGCCCGAAATGGCGCATGAGCCCCGGTGCGCGGGTCAATTCGGCCACATTGGCGGCCAGCCGGCCGCGCAGCCGTCTCGCCTCGCGCACGCGTGCCCGAAACGCGATGCTCGTCACCGCGCCAATGAACATCAAGGCAAGCAGGACCGCACCGGTAACCGCGGCCAGCGGCGGGCTGACGATGGCCAGCGCCACAATCGCGCCGGAGATCGAGAATCCACCCACGGTGATCTTGGCCACGCCGCGCGCCACCCAGTTCTTCATCGACGTCAGGTCGGTGATCATCCGGGTCATCATGATCCCGAACCTGAATTGCGGCCCGCCGCGCGGCGGCAACTGGCTGATGGCCCTGAACAGGCGTGAGCGGCACGCCGTGACGTAATGCTGGCCAAGCTGTTCGGCCTGCGCACGCTCGAGCGTGCGCAGGGCCATTATTGTTGCGCCACCGGCCAGAAGACCGGCAATGACCGTACCCGGCAGGGCCGCGATCGACGTGCCGCTGGCGAAGCCCGTGCTCAACAGCAGGGCTAGCGCCACGGCAACAGCAGCCTGGCAGATGCCGTTGACGGCAAGCCACAGGAACAGGCGGCGTCGGCCGCCGCCAAAGATCCGCGGAACGGTCATGACGCCTTGTGCTGCACGTCGGCACTGCGAACCAGAGCCTCGGCCGTCGGGCCGTCGGAGAGCTGGCCGAGCCCGTAGACCGGCAGACCGGTCGCGATCTTCGCTTCGCGAATGGCGAGCGGAGCCATGGTCATCCGGCCACCCATTCCAAGCATGCGGTAGCCCTTCTCCTGCAGCCACCTGATGCCGGAAACCGCGCCCATCGCGTCATATGCGGTGAACAGTGTGCCGAACACACGCAGCCGGAACGACTTCGCGGCGAGCAGCGCGGCGGTTTCCGGCTGCAACAGACCGTCGGCCACTTCCAGAACCGCGACTTCGCATCCATCATGTGCGAGATGGTCGATCAGGTTGTGGGCGATGGATTCAAGTTCCGCCGTCGCCACCTTATAGGTGCTGGGATACCCGGCATCCGTGAAATCGAGAACCGAATGCGCCCCGGAATCGATCATCAGCCAGGGGTCCCTGCCGGCGCCGGTGCCGGTGACCTTCGCGGCGCCGACCCGAATGCCCTGCTGGCTCAGTCCGCGCACGAGGGCCGCGGCCGAAGCCGTTTTGCCCGCGGTCATGCTCGTCCCAACGACCAGTATCACCTTGATCGGCTGGCGCTGCTCGACCTTCTTGAGCGCAAAATCGGAAACATTGAGAGGCGTACCTTCCGAATTGCAAATGGCGCCGAGCGGTACGATCTTCGTCGCCGCCTTTGTGCGCCGGTTACGCGACAGCTGGTTCGATGCGATGCCGCCGGCGGCAACCAGATCCGTGGGCCAGTGTCCGTTCTGCAGCTCGGCCTCGAACTGGTCCGGTGCATAGCGGCTGCCGCAACACACGATGATCTCATCGCCCGGAAACATCGACGCGCGCCGGCCGGTCGTCAGCTCAAGCCGCGGGTGGTGGCCGAGGGACTCAATCTGAGCAAGAAGAAGATCGCCGGCGGCGGGTTCCCAATCGCCGGCTTTCAGTTGAACCATGTCGTCCATCGCCACGCGCCGCGTCGCAAAGGACTGTTTCGCCTTCGCAAGGCGTTCCCGGTCCAGCGTCTGGTAAAGTTGATTCGACTTCACAACATTCCTCCAATTTGTTTGGATTGACAGAACTGAAGCGAGAACGGACTGAGGGCAGCGGTTATTCCCGTAAATGTCGCCGAAACAGAAAAAGTTCGATCGGCGGGAATAAAGTGCGGTTTCCCCCGTTGTATTGAATCGATGTCGGCGGTGCGCCTTCGGCGCACGGCAACAGGTACTTGTTCGGACAAGCAGTAATGATGGAAATTTCGGTACGGGTTCGCGGAACACTCGCAGTTGCGGGTCGATTTCTGCGCCGCGCCTTTCACGTGGCCCTGGCTGTGATCCTTGCCGTTGTTTCGATCCCCATCGCCGCCAATCTCTTCGTCGACACGGACGACGGCAATCGTCTGGAGCTCCTCGTCGGGTCCGCATATGCGGACGACAACGACGATGACGACGATGATGATGATGACGACGATGACGACGACGATGATGACGACGATGGCAATGGCGATGATGCCGGCAGAGGCTTTGGCGCGTCAGGTACAGCCGGCCGAAGAGGCGGTACCGGCGGCGGAGGCGGCCGCAGCGCGCCGTCGCCCGAGGATATGCTGAGCGCCGACGCGAGCTCGTTCGTCCCCAACGAAATTCTGGCGGTCAACAGCTCACCCGAGGCGATACAGGCGGCCCAGCAGCTCGGATTCACCATCGGCCCGGTCGAAGCCGTCGACGGGCTGCAGCTGACCATCACACGGCTGGGTGTGCCGCCCGGCCTCGACACGATCGCGGCGCGGCAATTGCTGGAAGACAATATCGAGGAGAAGTCGTTCGAGCTGAACCACGTTTACCGGCCAAGCGGCAAGCCGTGCCGGGGACATCGCTGCTACGGCGCGCGTCTGATCCGCTGGAGCGGCGACGGGCTGTGCGAGCCGGGTGTCCGGATCGGCATGCTCGACACCGGCATCGACATGGCGCACGCCTCGTTGCAGGGCCGCAATATTACGGCCGAAACCTTCGCACCGGCGGACACGGAGCCGTCATCGAAGGAACACGGAACGGCAATCGCGGCGCTGCTGTCGGGCGATTCAAAAAGCCAGACGCCCGGTCTGGTTCCCGATGCGGAACTGTTTGCAGCCGACGTCTTCTATACCGATCCTGACGGGAGCGCCGCAGCGGACATCGTCAGCCTCGTCAGAGGGATAGACTGGCTGCGGCGGCAAGGGGTCGGCGTCATCAATATGAGCCTCGCCGGTCCGCCGAATCTCGCGCTGGAAAGGGCGGTCGCGGCCTTGAACGAAGGCGGTGTCGTGACGGTCGCCGCCGCCGGCAATGGCGGGCCGGGCGCGTCCCCGCGCTACCCGGCGGCGTATGAGGGGATCATCGCGGTGACGGCAGTCGACCACAGGCTCAGGCCCTATCCGCGCGCCAACCGGGGCGATTACATCACCTATGCCGCACCTGGTGTGCGGCTGTGGACGGCATATCCGGACGGAGAGGCGGGTTACCGCACCGGCACCTCGTTCGCGACGCCGTTCGTCACCGCCGTCGTGGCGTTCGCGCGCAGCGCAAACCCGCAGATGACGGATGCATCCGCCCTAGACCCGCTGCTCAAGACACGCGACCTGGGACGCCGCGGCAAGGACCCCGTCTATGGTAAAGGGTTGCTGCTGGCGCCGAGAGATTGCGTCGCTCAGGAGCCAGCCGACGCGGCCATGTCGCCGCCTCTTCGAAAGCCTCGTTTATGAGAGCGCGGCCAGCCGCCACCCAAGGTTGACTTCCGGAGTTCGCACGAGGCGAAGAGAATCTACCTACGCACAGCATGGCTGCTTTCGGGACCATGGCGGGCGCCGATTGCGAGTATTCCCGGCCCACGGTTGAACCTGATGCATGATTGGCGCCCCGCCTGTTGGGGCACTAGTATGTGACGAAAAGGGAACCCGCGACTTGGAGCCTGCGCGATGTACGAAGACCTTCTGCCGCACACCTTGCCATCCGAGACGAAAAGGCTCGACCAGATGGGTCGGGCACACGATCCGGACACGCAGGCTGCTATCAGAAGGCTTAATCTACCTTCCGCTTCAACATGCCTCGACATCGGAACCGGGCGAGGCAGCGTGGCGATCTGGCTGGCACAAACCATGCCCGATGCAAAGATTGTTGCCGGCGACCTCGACCTTTCTTCAGTTCGCCAGAACGATTTGCCAAACCTGAAACTCGCAAAGATGGACGTGCGCACCGAGGATCTGGGTGAAGGCCTTTATGACCTAGTCCACTGCCGGGCTGTCTTGTGTTTCCTGCCGACGCGAACCGAGATCCTCGACCGGATAAGGCGTGCGCTCAAGCCCGGCGGCGCGTTCGTGGTAACAGAGATGGATTTCGGACCGATCGCCTCGGGACCGAGCCGTTTCTGGGCGTCGTTCTGGACGGCCTATCTCGAAAACGCCGCCGCCCAAGACTGGGATTTTGAGTTCGGCGGGCAGTTACCGCGCCTGCTCGCGGGTCTCGGATTCGCCGAGATCGATGCCCGGTATGTTCAACCCATCCTGAACCATGCCGGTGACACACCTGGCGCAGCCGAGGCTGAGACCTGGTCGCTCACACTCGCCACATTGGCTTCCAAATTGATAGACAACGGACATATGCCAGAGTCGATGCTTCGCGAGGCGCTTGAAATCATCCGCAACCCCAATGCATGGACCGCTGGCCCCGGCTTCATGGTGGCAACGGCACGTCGCCCAACGCAGGATGCGTAACACGGAACTGCATTGCGGCAAGGACCCCATCTATGGCAAGGGGCTGCTGCTGGCGCCGAGAGATTGCGTCGCTCAGGAGCCAGCCGGCGGGGCCGTGTCGCCGCCTCTTCGAAAACCCCAACCGTGAGAGACGGGGAGCGGTCTATGACTCGGAAAACACCTTGGCGAGGAGATCCGTGTCGATATAGGCGACGATCTCCACAATACGCGCATCGCGCATAACCATCGCGAAGCAGTAGACTTGGTCGTAGTGCAGCCCCTTCCTTGTGACGCCTTTGCTTTCGAAGCGCAGGAACACTTTGTCGCCCTCGGCGGCGAGATCGACAAACGTCGTCGTCAGATGCCCGTCGAGATGCACGAGGAGCGGGGCGAATGCCTTGTCGATTAGGGCCTGTTTGGAACGGTAGACGCCGGAAACGGGCGTGGTGCCGATGACCGTCCACTTCACATCGTCGGCGATGATGTCGAAGAACGGACCGCTGTTGCCCTGTTCCCACGGCCGGAACGCCTCGCGCACAACCGCCTTGTTGTCGTCTTGCGTCGTCACCGTATCGTCCTCCCTCGGCTTGCTCGGCGCGATCTCAGAATAGACGGTAACCGGAATACTTCCCAAACCGTGTCCGCATGACCCTGGCGTCGCGGCCCGGTTGTAGTGCTGCATTTGTGGGAAAAAATGGAGCGGGCGATGAGATTCGAACTCACGACTTCAACCTTGGCAAGGTTGCGCTCTACCCCTGAGCTACGCCCGCTAAACTGTGTGGAACAGCCTGCCATCTCCGGCAGCGCCCGTTTATCGCCCAATGCGTTAGCCAATGCAACCACATTGCGTGGCCGCGCGGTCAGGACGGGGAGGCTGCCTTTTCCTCCGCATCAGCCCTGATCGCGATCCAGGTGATGGAGGCGGTGAGCGCGTCTAGGCCGGCGAACATGAGGATCGCCAAACCGACATTTCCCATTGCCGCCATGACGCACATGAACGCCGCCGTGACGTAACGGGCCGGAACGGTCCAGCCGAGCATGATGTCCGTCCGGGTCAGCACGGCAGCCACATAAAACCCGCCGATCACGCCGGCGAGCACGCCGACGAACCGCACCCACATGTCGTCACCCGCGCTCAGGCCGAACAGCCCGAGCGTGAAGTGCGGAATGATCAGGAACGGCAGGCACACTCCGCTGATCAGGTACAACCCGTACATGTAGACGCTGAGCTGTGCCCTGGTCATGAGATGGCTGATGCTCCACCCGGGCGACGCGCAACGCCCATTTGCCTAACCCTTTGGTTGAGACTATACAGACCGGCTGCCGGGCTGAAACAGATAGACGATGGGACGGATGGCCGCAACGCGCGCGCAATTGCTGGAACGCCTCGACGCCTTGGGGATCGAGACCAAGACGGTCGAACACCCGGCGCTTTTCACCGTCGAGCAGTCCCAGGCCCTGCGCGGCCAGATTCCCGGCGCACACACGAAAAACCTCTTTCTGAAGTGCAAGAAGGGCACGATCTGGCTGATCGTCGCGCTGGAAGACGCCGACATCAATCTCAAGACGGTGCACAAGACCATCGGCAGCGGGCGGCTGAGCTTCGGGCGTGCCGAACTGCTCGAGGAGACGCTTGGCGTGTTGCCCGGCTCCGTCACGCCGTTCTCGCTGATCAACGATACCGAACGGCGGGTTTCGGTGGTGCTCGATGCCTCAATGATGGAACACGAGGTTCTCAATTTTCACCCGCTCGAGAACACCGCAACCACGACGATCTCGAGCGACGGACTGCTCACATTCGTCCGCGATTGCGGTCACGAGCCTAAGATACTGGATGTCAACGCCGATGCGGGCTAGCGCGCTGTGACCCTATGAGTGGTTGCCAAAGCGCGGCACGCGGTTCATCTTCCGGTCAAACATCTCGAACATTCGGCCATTGTTCGCCTGGCAGAGGGGAAAAGGGCTATGGAAACACCGATTATTGGCAACGCGCCCGACGGCGACTCCGCCGAACTGATCAAAGACACTTCAACACAGGCCTTCAAGGCGGACGTCCTCGACGCATCCGCCGACGTGCTGGTCCTCGTTGACTTCTGGGCGCCGTGGTGCGGACCCTGCAAGCAACTGACGCCGGTCCTGGAGAAAGTGGTCAAGGAATCCGGCGGCACGGTTCGGCTGGTGAAACTGAACATCGACGAGCATCCGGCCATTCCCGGTCAGATGGGGATTCAGTCCATTCCGGCCGTTTTCGCATTCAAGGCGGGACGGCCCGTCGACGGTTTCATGGGTGCCTTGCCTGAGTCCGAGATCCGGCAGTTCATCGCCCGCCATGCCGAGCCCGCCGGCCAGTCGCAGGCAGAGGCGGCAATGGCGCAAGCCGAAGCGGCACTGGAAGCGGGCGACGTCGCGCTTGCGGCGCAGATCTTCGGCGAGATCGTCCAGAGCGACAAGAAAGACGCCCGGGCGGTCGCCGGGCTGGCCAATTGCTACGTTCAGACCGGC
>JANQLP010000202.1 GCA_028280515.1 Hyphomicrobiales bacterium | reverse complement strand
GGGCAGATCACGACCGCCAGCTCGCCACGGTTCTGCATGGCGTCGACCATTTCCGACACCAACGCATAAAAGCCGGCATCGGCGGCGCCCCTGCGCAGGAACGTGCCGCCATTCATCAGGTGTTCCTTCTCGACCCCGAATTCTGGCTGGTGTCCCGCCCCATCCGGCGCCTCGACCCAGTGGGCGACGAGATGGTCGGAGAGCACCGGTGCCGAAACGATACGTTCATAGATCGGCTTTATCGAGATTGGCTGTTGTTCCTGGGAGCTTTCGCCTTCGGCTCCCTGTCTTGCCACATTGGGCGGCGGCTTCTGTACCAGGAAGCCGAGATGGACAAGGGCCGCGACCGTCAGGTGCCACGGAAACCCGGCCGCATAGTCCCGCCAGGCGGCATACTCGGGATTTACGCCGATGCTAGCCATCAACGTTACCAGCAATGGAGCAACGATCCAGGCATTGCCTCCGACGATCAGGCCAACCGTACGGTTATTCAGCCAGGTCGAATAGCCGTTTCGGGCCTTGTTCCGAAACACCCGACCGAAGGCCAGCAATACCGCTAAACAGACATAGAAAAGACAAGCCAGAATGGCGCCGATGGTCTCGAGGATAAAGAATCTTAAATCGGACAAGGCGGAACCCGCATCAAAGCCCCAATACGCATGCAGCCAAAAAACTGCTCTACCAAGTTCCGGGTTTCGATCGAGAAAAAACTCAATGGGAGTCCGATTGGGATCTGGGAGAAAAAAATAGTAAAAGATAATTAGCAATAATATCGATATCCCCCAGATCTGTGCGTGCTCTACAGAACTCCGACTTCTGAAAATCGAAACTATCAAAAAAGAAAAAATGGAAAATAAAATAAATACTAAAAAATAAAACCATGAATCACGGATGATATTTCCGAATAAATTTCCTAAAGCATATATATCTATAATATATAATGAAAAAACAATAAAACACATGATTAATAAAAATATTGACGGGTATTTTCTAGAATCAATCATAGATAATTAGAAACCTTATTTATTCAACATCAAATTCACGATCATCATCGATTGGCAACATCGACAAGCTTAAGTCGACATTCGTATATGTATTTTCGACAAGCAAATCATCGGAATAGGCGTATTCGGTCGCAATCGTCGCCGCCCCCTGCGACGAACCGGACCGGCTGATCGTCCAGGATCTGGCCGGCGCCGATTGGCGCGACCGCCAATACCCGATCAGCGTCTTGACCCAATCTTCAGGTGCCGTATCGAGGAAAATACGCCTTGTCTCGTCGTCGACTGCGGCGGCATCGTCCAAATCGTCGTTGTCGCCTGGCCAAATACGGCTTCTTTGTTGCTGAAGTCTCTGGTGCGGATCGGAAACCCTCTTTTCGTCCAGGTCCCTGGCAAGTTCGCTGGCAAGAATCGCCGATCGCGTATTGATTGTATAAAGCTGAGCCGCGCGCAAAGCGCGATCATACAGCGATTTGATCGCATTAGCTTTGGCAAAAACCTCTGAGGCGTCTCTTTTCGATCTGACGCGATTGCCGGCCCATACGGCGAGCGCAAGCACGAAAGGCGCAATCAGCATCACGGTGGCAATGACGAAGAAGACGGGCGGGGCCTGTCCCAGAAGCGAAAGCAATGGGGACGTGACAGCGCCGCTTTTTTGATGATGAAGCACGGCCACCATCGCAAGTATCAGGACGGGAACCACCGGCAGGATATAAGCGGTCTGCCAATCAGGCAGATCCGCCACTTTTTCCTTCGCCGCCTCCAGCACACGTGCAAGATCTTTGACTTCGTCAAGATCGCTGAATTTCAACCCAATTCGTCCACACCTGGAGCCCTTGGATGCACTCCCGTCATCCCGTTTGTTCCGCATCCTTTTACGCCCTGCCGCTGCCGCGATCGCCCATCTACGGCCTCCGGATTTGATCCGCTCGATCTGCTCCTCCGTCTTGAGCATGTTGGCCGCGGCAAGCCCGCCGCCTGGCAATCCAATCGGCTGCCTGCGTATCTCGGCAAGCTGCGTCGCCGCATGCCCTTCACTCTCGTCGATCCAGGCCCCAATTTGCCCCGGCATGACCATTTCCTCATAGGCGGTGTAGTGCTTCTCTACCGTCGTCATGACATGTCCAAGCGCTTTGTGCGCGCTTGGACGGGTCGTACCGATGCCAGTGTGGAAGCGTGGGAGAACCGGATCCGGCCCCGACAGAGGTGACGGATTCGGCTCCGGGGCAATGCGTTGAAGCACCGAAGTGACGTCCGCTTCGAAGCGTTTCAGTTCTTTCTCCCCGCCGCCGATATGGTGGAATTTGCGCAATGACCTGTTCAGGAAACCGGCAAGATCATTGGGTTTTGTCGCCTCATGCGGTGGAGCGGAAAACGGCGTGATCCACTGTATCCGCGCCGACCGGCGGTCCGCCCCCGGGCGAAGACTCTGCCTGACATTCTTGTCGTCGCGGGCAATGTCGATAATCAGGCGTAAACTGGCCCAGTTATCTTGACCGAGCGGACGTCCCGCGGGTTGGGCGTCATTGCCCACGAGAAACAGGGACTGCAGGGGCGCATCATCACCGTCGACAAGCCGCCGAACGGTCTCATCCAGGTGGTCGGGGCCACAATTCAGAACCCCGACGGACCAGAAGCGCAGCCCGTATACCGGCTGCTGACCGAGCAGTGGAATGATATCGGAAAGAGCCGGCGAGGCTCTTAGCCGCGCCGCAGAACCAGCAAGAAGCACGACCGTCACGGTCTCATCGCGCGCAATGCACCGCAGGACGGCATCGCTCAGCGTGTCGCGAAGCGCTTCTTCGCTGGCAAAGAACCGCGGCCAGCGGCCGAACATGATCTCGATATCGTCCTGCGCCGACTGTCGCGAGGGATCGAAAAGAGAGAAGGTGAAGACGGGTGGATCGCCGCCGATCAGGTCGATGGCGCCGTGTCGAAGGAAGGTCGAGAACGCCGTGGCGTCGGTATCAAGGCTGACGAGGAAGACGGTCGCCTTGTCGGTCATAACATCGGACCGCGGGAACGGCTCTGGAGCGCTGCTCCCTTGCTCGTCAAGCTCTTCGCAAGACCGGTCCGGCAGGCGATGTCATACCTGTCCATGGCTTGCCTCCCGCTCCCCTGTCCGCAACGCCCGGTGAACCGGCGTCAGGCGAGCTTGACGTCGCGACGCCAGTTTTCGACGCCGAACGCCCAACGCGCCTCCATGATGCGCAGCGACTCGGCGGATGTCTGCTGGCCGATATCGTCGAGCGCCGCCTTGCCGACAGCGGCCAGCGCGTCGGCGACCTCCTGCAACAGCGCACGGGCCGGGATGTTGGGCCGTGTCACCTCCTTCATTTCCGTCACGAGATGGGCGTATCCCGTCACCAGATCGGCGACCCGAGCATCGCGCAGGTCTTCGTCCCGACGCGTCTCGGCGATGAACAGGGCGCGCTTGATCACCGCCGGATTCAGGACCTGATTGACACGTTCCTCATCGGCGCTGCCCGCGAGGCGTCCTTTCTCCTCATCCCACAGACGCAAGCAACCGCGGACCGCTTCGGGGTGCCGTTCGAAAGCCCGAAGCACGTCGAAGAGATCATGGGTCTCGGCGATTTCGACGCTCACCCCGCCCGCCGTCACCCGGCCGACGGTCCGCACCTCGGCAACGCGGCGATTGTGGCTGACGTCCAGATGCAGCACCTCCAACGCGAGCGCGACGGCAAAGGCCCGGTTCACGTCCGTCACGAAGCGCCGGGTGATTTCGTCGGAGATCTCGGGCAGGAGACCCGGCTTGTGCCAGTCTCGATGGATGTGGGGGGTGATGGTCCGCGGCGGCCGTTGTTCGCCGGCGGCCTCGATCAGTTCCTCCACCATGTTCTGATATTCTTCGAAGTAACGGCCCGCCCGGTCGGGCGCGACGGAACCGTCCTGCCGGTAGGGCGGGCTCAGTTTCGCCAGGTGCGGGAGCTCGAGATTGACACGTAGCGACACGCTGAGGATCTCGGTCAGATCGAATTCCGGCTCCTCTACCGTCTGGATGCCCTGTCCGGCGGGGTTGATCAGGCGATCCGGATCACCGATCGCCGCCATCTGGTCGCGCAAGTCGCCGTTAAAGGCCCAAAATCGGATGTTCTGACCATCCGTCGGCGAGGTCAGCGTCGCCATGATCTCGGACTGGCGGTTGACGATCTCGACGAAGCCGGTCAGCAGACTTTCCGGATCGCGCCCAACCGTCTCCGCCTCGCGCCGAACCGCTTCGATCAGCGACAGTTCATGGATACCCGTGTAGTCCGCGCCGATCTTCTCGGCGGCAAAGCCGTCGACGATGGTCCGCCACAACAGCTCGCTCAGATGTCCGAGGCCCTCCGGCTTGCGGGCGACCCGGTTACGCCGGGCCACGGCATAGACTTCCCGCATGATCGCGCGATTGGCGTCGGGCCCCAGGCGCTGCCCCACCATGGCCTCCCGTACCTCCTCCCACATGGCGGTCTTGCATTGGCGGTCGGCGCAGACATAAAGCGTGTTTTCGCTCAGGCTCGATTGCTCGTGGCTTTCCTCGTTCTCGGTGATGCGCCGCTCGAGCGCCGCCAGCGTGGCGCCAACCTCGCGAAACAAGGCGTTCGACACCCTGATCAACTCGTCGACCTCCTGCAACAGGCGCTCGTAGACCTTCTCCAGCAACCGGGCCTCGGCAAACTCGACGAGCCTGCGGATCGATGAATTGTGGTAGCGAACATAATCGTCGACGAAATCGCTCATGCCGCCCTTGAACATCCTGGACACGAGCCCGCGCTGCGCGATGTCGTTGGCAAGCTTCAGGACGTTCGGCGTGCTGCGACTGGTGGGATTGTCCTTGCCCTCGTCATCGTCTCTGAAGGTGTTGGCGAGCTTGCAATAGCGCACGCGCTCGTCGTCGCTCCGGAACCGCGGCAGCCGCTCCAGGATGCGCGCGCGAAGCGCGAAAAGAAACGCCCGGCAACGAACGGGATGCGGTCCGGACTTGACGAGATAGGTCTGCAGGTGGTGATCGCGCCAGTCCGCTTCGCCCAGGTCGTCGGCGGCCGACATCAGGTTCACGATGATATCGACCGGACGGGTGACAAGCGCCTGTTCGACGCGTCGGAAGTCGTCGTCCAGCCGGCCCTCGCGCATGCGCACTTCTTCGACCAGTGACGACTCGGACGCAAACTGTCCCTGATCGGCCGGACGGCGGTCGCGCGTTTCGGTCAGGTCCTCCGTGTTCCAGAAGCTCGACACAACCTGTCTGTCGAAGGCAGTCAGAAAAACCTCGTGCAACGGCTTCACCGTGTCACCGCCCCCCTCCTCGACGACCGTCGGATTGAGCGCCTCGAAGATCTCGCGGAAGAACGGCAAACCGTCATCCAACGCCAACTGTCGCAGGTCCTCCAGATAAGCGGCGCCCTGCTCCGGCTCGACGGCGGTCATGTTGCCGGCGGCGCGCTGCTCACGGAAGCGCCTGATCCGTGTACTGAACTGGCTGTCCAACCGCAGCCAGTCGCCGGCCAGCACCTCGCCCGCCATCCGGCAGGACAGATAGTCGATCACTTCCGCGTGGGGATAGCTCAACGCGCAGATGCCGATCGCGGCAATCCGGTTGTGCGTGCCGCGGCCGGCGGCGGAGACCGTCTCTCGGACGTCGTTGACGGTCGAGCTGTCGGCCTTGCCGCCCACCGGGGTGAACAGCAACGTATAGACCGCGCGCTCGGCCAGCTTCTGATAGGCCGTGATGCTGCGTCCGAGATTGCCGCCGCGCGTATCCTCGTAATCGATGATCACCATGGACGCGAGAGGGATGTCGCCAGCCTGCAGAAACCGGTCGGGCGCGTATTCGAAGGCAAAATCGAAGCTGCCTTCACGCTCGGTCGCTTTCAGGGTAATGGCATGGAATTCCTTGAAGCTCGCATAGCCATTGGCAAGCACGCTCGGGATCTGGCCCTGCGGTAGGGCGCCCGACCGGACATAGATATCGGGCATCAGGAACAGGCCCCGGACTCCCGCTTCGATATTGCGCTTCGACGCGATGTCACGGATCAGCGCCGCGATCTGCAGGAACGAGCCCGAGCCGGTGGCACCGGCCAGCGAGCCGACCATCAGTACGTTGACCTGGCCCTCATGACCCGTCCGGTTGTCGTATCGCGCCAGGCCGGAAACCGCCGCGCCGATGACGTTCTCGAGCTGGCCCGTGGCGGCGGCATCATAGAGCGCCAGCCTCGACAGCATGCGCACCTGGGCCGCGCCCTCCAGGAGGGTCATCTTCCGCAGTTCCATCGGCAGATCCGACCGCGGTTGCACGAACCAGTCTCGCTCTACGCTCGGATACCGGTCGAGCAGTTCGTCGATCGTGTTTGCGGTCGAAATGCGAATGGCCTGGCGGTCGTCGAGGCCGGTCAGGCGGCGTTTATCGTTCTCGTCGGTGTCAAAAGCCAACACTTCCATCCGGCCGTTTTCGCCGATATAGCTATTTTTCGCCTGAGTATAGACGTTCTGTGCGATCCTGGAGCCGGTACCACCAACGCCGACGAGCAGCGTCGGGCGAATGCCGGGGCCTTCGACCATATCAGTCTCCTCACTGGGTACCACGGTTTTGGGGGACGACTACATTATTCGTTTCAACGATATCAACACTTTCGCTAACGATATATCTTAGAGTCATATTAGGCGTGATGACGCCTACTTGTCCTAACCACCGTCACCAGTTTGCGATAACCTATCCGCATGGCTTGCGTCTAAGACATCGCTCCAAAGCATGGAAACAACATGAAGAAAAATTGAAATAATTATTGATTTTATCAAAACTTCGATCAAGATATCAAATATATTTTTAGATTCCTTTGATACAATTTGTTGATTTTCAAGCATTTCTTTAGAAATTTTTCTTATTTCTTTATAAATTTTCCGGATATTATTTTCATCCCTGCTATCCAAATCTGATCGATTTAAAATTTCTATTTCTCTATCTAAAATATTAATTATTTCTTTAATATTGTTAATATTAATAACTTGCCTTTCATTAAAATTCGCATTATTTCGAAATTCTTGAAATATTTCTAATATTATATTTCTTATCTTATTTAATTCAATAATTTTTTCTTTGGGGAATACCCTTACATCATTTTCTTTTCCAAATATTTCGTATTCTTCTTGACATGCACTCAAAATCCCATCTTCTGGTATTTCTTCTTTTAAACATTCTATTATTTTTGTTATAGTGAAATTTTGCAAATATGAAATCGTATTAAATAATTCGGATGTTCTGTTTTCAAAAATTTTACACCCCATAAAACTGCATCTTGGGGAAACAGAAAAAAAGTATCCCTGATCATTCATAACAATATTAATGTAATCAAAATAGCTTGGCTTATTTTTTGATTTTATTTCATAGTCTATATATTCAATACTTCTTTTTATGAGACCTTTTTCATCTGGGGAATAATAGTCAATATAAATTCGATCACTAGAAAGTAGAAAATGAGAAGCAAGTAATGGAAAAAATACACAAAATAAAGTTCGAATATATCTCAATGAATTCCATCGAAATTTTGAAGAAATTCTCTCCGGCCCAATTTTTGTTGACCCGTCTCTCTCCATGCTCATTGACCACATCCCTTGGATATGCGGAGATATGAAACCACATCTTCATCATACTCTCAAAAAGAGTTATAAAAATGAGAAAATATATATTTCAGAGATTAATAGCTTCTCATACTTTAATAATGATTGCAAATCTAAGGAACCTCTCAACAACTCTGGCCGACAGTATGATCCCCGACACACAGGAAGGCCGACAAGCGTTGATCCAGAAACTGGATGCCGGCCGGGTCGGCCTAGTAACCGGCGGACCGGGCAGCACTTACATCAGGCTCGGCTCCGATCTCTCCGATCTGGTCGGCAAGATAATGGGCAATGACCTGCGGATTGTCGTCATGGAGGGTCGGAGGTCGGTCGGCAACATCAAGGACCTGGCATTCCTTCGATTCACAGATCTGACCCTGGTCCAGGCCGACGTTCTGGAACATATCCGCCGGACCGAACCTCTGGTCTAAGAATATCTGCGCGACCGGATCGCCTATGTCGCCCGGTTCCATCCCGAGATCATCCACGTCCTGGCGCGCGGCGAGCCGTTCCGCGGACCATGAGGACTGCTCGGCAAGACCATCGCCGTCGGCGGCTGGGGCGGAGGCACCGGTATCACGGCACCCATCGTGTTCGGCGATATTCTCGGCATCGAGACGAACTTCATCGCCATGGGCCAGCGCGAGGCTCTGCGCGACCTGCTGTCCGACGATCCGTCGATCGATGCGTTGGTTTATGTCAGTGGTCGCGGGTCGTCGCTGTTCAAGGACATCTCCGAGGCCTCGCGCGACAATATCAACCGCAACCGCGTCTTCTTCGTGCCGTTCCCGGCACCGCCGCCCGGAAACGCGCAGTATGTCACCGGAAACCTGACGCACCAGGACTATGACGCCTTTATCCTGCCGAAAACCCCGGTGCCGGTATGGGCCGTCCCGGCGGTGCTGGCCGTCTATAACTGGGACAACCGTCCCGGCGCGACGGCGCAAGACCGTAATCGACGCATCACGCGTTTCGTCAACACCTTCTTCGCCAATAAGGATAAGCTGGACGACGGACGCGACGGCTATAATGATAACTGGTGCAGCATTGATATTGGGCTGACCGTGAACGGTTGGACGCGGATCAATGCCGCCGTCGATTGGTTGCAACGGCACCCCGACACGCCAACCGCGGTCTGCAAAGGTGCCGTGATGTCGCCGAAGGGGGTGTTGAGGGACCGATGCGTGCCATTTCTCAAGGCCATGGACGCCGCCGGCATCGACACATTGGCCCCCGGCATCGAAACGGTCTTCGCAACGTGGCTGCGCAACAATCCCGAACGCTGCTGATCCTCGTCAGCTTGCTGACGCTGACTGCGGTCTCGGCCGCCGGCGCGCAGGAGCGCGCCGGCAAGCTCAAACGGGGGATAACGGCATTCGTCGTCGAAGAAGGCGCTGTCAGCCGCCGCGTGCTGTTCGATGCGATACGGTCGGCCGACAACCGCGAGCGGGTCGTCGTCTACGAAACGGAATTGGGCCAGCGAATCTATCTGGCGACCGCGGGCAAGCGCGATCGGGCCAGTTTCCTGTCCCTGAACGGCGTGGTCGACAAACTCGGTATACGCGGCGATGCCGACATCCGGCGCACCGGGTTGAACCTCCGGACGACGGACTCGATCGCCATCAGCATCATGAAGCAGTACGAACAGTATTCATCATATGTCGTCAAGTCCGGCGGCATAAACGAGCCTGAGTACAACTATGTCGATGTGGTATTCTATCTGCGGCATCCGCCCGTCGACGGTATTGGCCGCTATATCTCCACCGATATCTGCATCGTCACGGCCCAAAACAAGAGCAGAAGAAGGCTTGCGGCCTTGCGCGATGAATTGGACGATGGACTACCCGCACCGTACTTCAATGATTTCCGTTTCTTCGTCGACACGGTGGAGACGCATGGTGTCACCACGCAGGCGATTACCGCGTTGGCCGCGCATCTCGGCTGGCTGCAGCCCGATGGGCCACCACGCATGGTCTCGCTCTTCGACCCGAACTGCCCGGATCAGGCGCGAACAATTCAGCTATCGGCCAAGCCGGATAACACGGCCTGCCAGAACCGAAGGTTGCCGTACGGTGCCCTGCCGCCCGGGACCTCCGGCACCGCCTTGGCGCATTCCTGCCGACAGATCGCGCAAGCCGGTAGGGCACCACCAACCAAGCCCGGGCAGCAGCATTCCGGTCCATTGCCTACACAACCATCAACGCCAACAAATCCGACATCGCCGCACACGACACCGGTGCCCAAGGCGCAGACGCCACCGCCCCCTCAACGCCAAGCGCCACAAGCCCGGAAACCGGATCCGCCAAAGCAGACACCGCCCCCCCGGCTGCAGGTTCAAACTCAGCCGCCGACGGCCAACCGCACGCCGGTCCCGCCGGGTCGTCGTCCCGTCCATCCGCCCGCGGATAGCGGCGCGACGCCCCAGCCGTTCAATGTCCGTATCGCCAGGTTTGGTGAGGATAGCGACTATCGCGGCTATCGCCTGCGGGTGACGGAACGCAACGGCCCCGTCAGCGCCGCTCTGGTGCATCTCGGCCCCGATGCCGGCGGCCGGAAGCCGAACCGTGACGACCTGTCGACCAACGGCCCCGAGGTCAGGTTTACCCCGTCGCAGCGCGTGCTGCCGGGACGTCACAGGATCTACCTCGTGCTCGATCCCAACCCAAGCACCTGCACGCCCGGCGCCACGGCCCGCGTCAGCCTGGCCCAGGAAGGTCTGAGATTCGGCGACGACAACCCCAGTGCTCTGCACGTGTATCGGCAGATCGGCGACTGCGAGGACCTGGCTGCCGAGCTGATATTCCAGTTCGAGGAGCCATGACACACGCCCCCATACCGACACTGGCCATCGCCCTCGTGGCCCTCTTGGCGATGCTGTCGTCGGATACGTCGGCCGCCGATCCCCAAACGGCCACGGGGCCGAACCGCAACACCGTCGCCGGGACCGGCGATATCCGCAACATCAGCCGGCGGGTGCCGCCGAACCGCCTCGTCATCCTGGACTATTCCGGCAGCATGAACCGGGCCTCCGCGCAGCCCGGATACAGGCTCTACGAACTCGCGCGCGAAACCGCGGTCGAACTGCTCCGCACCGCCGGCGACATCGACTCCGAGGCAAGGACCGGGCTGGTGGTCTTCGGCCACAACATCGACAGGGGGTACGAGAGAGAATCCTGTGAGGACGTTCAGGTCGAATTGCCCTACCGGCGCTATGCCGCCGGCGACGCGGCACGGATCGAAGATCTGGACACCAGGCTGCGACGGCCTGAACTCCGGCCGAAAGGCCAGACGCCGCTGACCCGGAGCATCGAGGTCGCCCGCCGCGAACTGCGGACGGGTGGCGCGATCATCCTGCTGACCGACCTCGACTGGGAAACCTGCCCGCCACGTACCACGCCATGCGAGCAGATTACCCGCCTGCGCGGCTCCTTGATGAAGAAGAACATCTTCATCACGCATATCGTGGCGCTGGCGAAGAGCGATCTGTCCGCGCTGGGCAGCAAGCGGCTCGCGCAATGCGCGCTCGGCGAACATATCCTGATCACCAAACCGTCCGACATCGGGCCGGCCATCGCCGGAATCAATCAGGCCCTCGACGAGGCGGCGAAATGGGCGCGGGCCGCGGTCTCGATCCTGTTCCAGCCGGCCCCGTTCCTGCTGCCGCCGCTGGCTGGTCGCGAACTGGATGCCCGCCTCGACGTCGCCAGCACCCAAGGCGTCGTAACGGCCAAACTCCAGGGCATGACGACCACCGTCGAGCTGGCGCCCGGCGAGGCGCGTATCGCGGCACGCATCGAAGGCCAGACGGTCACCGGCGCCCCCTTCACCGCCCGGCGAAACCAGACGGCCAGGTTTTCGCTCCGGTTCCAGCCGGTGCCGGTGATGGTTCGTCTGCTCGATGCCGAAGACAACCCCTTGCCGGCCGACGCCCGCGTCACCTGGACGGTATCGGGCAAGGGGGCGGAGGAAAGCGTCATCGCCGGACCACGGCATACCTTCAACCTGCTGGCCTTTCCTCATGTCATCGAGGCCAATGTCTACGACGATGTGGCGTCGATCCGCTACACACCGCGCGTCGACGGGCCGGCCAACAGGCTGCAAATCAATCTCGGCGACGTTCGCCTTGCTGGCCGGCAGGCGCGGGTAACGACCAGCGTCGAGATGGCCCCGTCCATTCTGTTCGCGCCCCGGAAAAGCGCGGTCGCCATCGAATTCTACGATGCGGCGCGGTCGAGAACATTCAAGCTGCCGGTCGACCGCGTCGACGATCCGATAGACGCGGGCCAATACCAGGTAACGATGATTTACAAGGGACGACGCATCAGCCTGGGTAATCTGGAAATTGGGGCCGGAGAGAGGGTTTCGATAGAAAGCAAGCTACCGGTCACGCTGCTGGTGGCCGAGACAAACAGGGCATCTGAAAATACGATCTGGATCCTCAAGAACGAGGAAGAAAAGGAGCTGCGGCTGTCCGGCAGAAAACTTGTGCAGCACATCCCGCCCGGCATCTACAAACTGACGGCAATTAACGAGAATGGACGGCGTAGCCGCGACATATCCATTGAATTTTTTGAACCACAGCGACGCGTCTTTCTGTCCTTGAACTAGAGTCCGTGGATATTCAGGCGATTGCTTCCGCGGCGATCTTTGAGGCCGCCGTGTCTTGATCGCGGCATGCGGATGGGAATACCGCGGGGACACCAGAAACGAGTCTGGTCACGGGGGCCGGAGGCTGATTCAAGGCTGAAAACTGGAGGCCAGCCTTGAACCGTGACCTATTGAACGACCAGCA
>JANQLP010000235.1 GCA_028280515.1 Hyphomicrobiales bacterium | reverse complement strand
GGGTGTGCGATCCGTTGCCGAAACGGTCGCGGCGCGATGCAGCGCATCGGGCAAGGCCGTTTCGTTGCCGGGCGTCCGCCAATCGGAAACCCTGATGGGACGGGCGGTTTTGCGCCAATCCCGGCGCAAAGGCCCTCGCCCGTACACTCGGGTACGCGCCACGGGCCTTTGCTAAGTCTTGTCACAAAATCGCTCCGTCAGAATGGCTCCGATTTGGTTGAAGAGGCTCTAGCCGGCCGCCCTCGCCAACGCCTCAAGGCTCGGCACGGCAAACTGGCGCCGTCCGGACTGGCTGATGAGGCCTTTTTCGCACAGGCTGCGGATCTGCCGGCAGACCGTCTCATAGGTCAGGCCGAGAAAATCGCCAACCTCGTGGCGTTTCAGATAAAGGTCGAGAATGATCGGACAGTCCGCTTTGCGCGCTTCCTGGCGGGTGCGGTCCAGACGCAGGGCCAGCATGAGCATGAGGCTGGCGACGCGTTCCTCGGCCGACTTGCGGCCCAACAGGACCATCCAGTCGCGCGCGGAGTCGAGCTCGCTTATGGTCTGCTCAAGCAGCCGTTGCTTCAGCCCCGGGTAGTCTTCCAGCATCTTCTGGAATCCGGCGCGCGGGAAACAGCAGAGTTCGACTTCGGTCGTCGCCTCGGCGAAATAGGGGCTTGGCTCACCAAACACCCGGCCGAGGCAATCCGGCGCCAGCATAAGGCCGACGACCTGCTCGCGCCCGTCGAACAGGATTTTCGAGAGCTTGACGGCGCCCGAATAGATGGCCGCGAAGAACGGCGCCTCTTCCTGGTCGACGAGGATCTGCTCCCCGGGCCCGTAGACACGCCGATGGGCAATCTGCCTGATTTGCAGGAGTTCGTCTCGCGTGAGCGAATTGCACAAACCCAAACGGCGGATGGCGCATTTTTCACAGCGTCCAAGATCCGCCACTTCGCAATTCCGCACTGCCCTCTGCCCCATATGTTCCTGCTCCATGCAACGTGAACGCCGATGCAACGCATTTGCCGTGAGATGCGTCGGATTCGCGGTGATCATATCGCGCCGTTGTCGCAAAAAAGACCGGTTATTCGGTCGCACACCGGGGCGAATTGACGCGATGCCATGCCCCGGCAAAACCCATCCAAACGACGGAAATTCAAAGGATATTGTGGGTTCCGTCGCAGTGCGGCGGGTCTCCCGTCTCCTTGCATCCGCACAGGTTGAGCGTCTCGTCCTTCTCGGCCACGAATTCGAGCGGTTCTATTCCGGTGCCCTCGTGGGCATCGTCGCAAAAGGGCTGGTTCTTGCTGAGCCCGCAGCGGCACCATCGGTAAGTCTGTCCCTTCTTGACGTCGACCTGATAGGGATTGAGCTGCGCCACGACGGGGTCCTGGGGTGTGGTCATCTGTCGTTTGCCTCATTGATCTGGGAAACCGCGTTGCCGCACGGTATGGATTCAGCGTCACGTGCGCGTGCGTGCGATCCGGGTCACGGTCCGGATGCGCCCACCCGCCCGAACTGCCGAACGCGATTGCATACGGCTGACCTTCGCTACACCCGCCTTGCCGCCCTGTTCAGGCCGCCTTCCGGGTAGCGGTGATCAGGGACTGCACTTCATCGATGATCGAGCCGACGGTCGAGAACTCCTCGATGTCCTCGTTTGCGTTGTAGGGCACCTCGATTCCGAAGGTATCCTCGATATCGAAAACGATGACGGCGAGATCGAGCGACTCGATGTCGAGGTCGAGCAGTTTGGTGTCCACCGATATGTCGTGCGGTGGGGTGCGTACATTCTTCTTCAGGATCTCTATGACCTTTGCTGCAACGTCGCTCATGCGTGGCTCTCCTTGCAGGATTTCGCTGCTCAAGCTGTCGGTTAGAGATAGGCGATGGGACCGCGGGAAATGTGATCCAGATCATGTTTGCGCAAATGTCGCAGAAACGAAACGCATCGAAAACGCCGGTTTCCGGCTGCTCAAACCGGGCAGATCGGGTCGGCTATAGATAGGGCGAATCGTCCGGGATGCAGGATCGTGGCATGGTCACTTCCAGTTCTCCCAGCAGCAGAAAAGAGAGGGTCTTTCCGTGCAGATCGAGGGACAATGTGCTGTTGACCCCGCCCTCGAGCGCATCCTCAATCACGAAGTTGAGCGCCTGCAGATTGGGCAAATCGTAGCGCGTGACCGCCGTTGCCCCCTTGTGCCGGAAAAGGTCCAGAACCTTTGCTTCCGTGATCTGCTCCTGCAGATGCGGGAAGGCCTCGGCCACGTAGGCGACAACGGAAATGTTCGACCGGTTCCCCTTGTCCCCGGCCCGTCCGTGGGCCACCGCGTGCAACGGAACCGTAACGGTCGCGGTCATGGCGCAATCTCCTCGGCACGCGTATGCGCTTCGACCGGACCGCGCGGAACGAGGATCGATGCCGTATTGACCTGGCCCGTGATCGCACAGCGGTAGCCGCCACCGCCGGCGGGCCCGGAGCAGAACAGGCTCAACACCTCGTCGTTCACATATTGCGCCGTGTCCTTGTCGAGCGTGCGCACGGCCGCGCGCAGCCTGAATTCCCCGTCCATCGGCCTGTTTGTTCCGTGGCGCCGGTCGGAGGCGTCATTGTCGAACACCGCACCCGACCCGATGATGTCGACACGAAGCGGCTCCGCGACGCCGTTACGCTTGCAGCGCGTGCGGACAATATCCGCCGCCAGTTGCGCCCGCGCCAGGGCGTTGGGACCGGCGTAGGTCATCTCGGATTCCCCGAGCCAGCCGCCATCGGCGGAAATCGTCGCCTTGAGCGTGTCGGGCGGCGGCATTCCGCGCGCGCCCTTGACCGCGATGCGGTTCTCGCCGGCGTCCTCCAGCGTCACCTCCGTCACATCGAGCGTGACATCCGGCGTCAGATAGGCGCCCGGATCATGCACCTCGTAGAGGATTTGCTCGGTCACCGTCGCCTTCGTGACGAGTCCGCCGGTCTCCTCCGCCTTGGTAATGATGAAATCGCCGGTGGCCTCGACCTCCGCTATGGGAAAACCGAGATTGTCCATGCCCGGCACGTCCTTGAAACCGGGATCGCAGAAATACCCGCCGGTGACCTGCCCGCCGCACTCCAGCAAATGACCCGCGAGCGTGCCGGCCGCCAGGCGTTCCCAGTCGTCCGCCCCCCAGCCAAGTTCGTGGATCAGGGGCCCCAGCACGAGAGCGGCATCTGTCGTCCGGCCGACGAGCACCACGTCGACGTCAAGAGACAGCGCCTCGGCAACCGGGCGCGCTCCGAGATAGGCATTCGCGGCAACGAGTTGCTTACCCGCGATGCTGACGCCTTCGATTGTCGGAATGTCCGCGATGTCGTCCGCGCTCATGAACTCCAGAAGGTTGTCGCCATGAACGACGGCGACGCGCACTCCGTCGAGGCCGACGGCTCGCGCGATCTCGTGCACGCGTTTTGCACCCGCAACCGGATTGGCGTTGCCGAGATTGGCGACGATGCGAACGCCGTTCTCCGCGCAGGCCGCCAGAACGCCCGGCAGATAGCGCTCCAGATATGGCGAGTAGCCGAGGTCCGGATTGTCCATCCTGATGCGCTGCGCCATGGCAAGTGTGCGCTCACCCATCACCTCGTAGATCAGGTAGCGCGGGCCGTCGCGCCGCCTGAGCGTTTCGACGACGGCAACGCCCGCGTCAATGCGGTCGCCGGCAAACCCGGCGCCGGAGCCGATGTAGACGGTGGTCACGCGGCACCCTGGAAGTGCTCCGCCACCTGCTTCGCGCCATCCAGCATGAAGCCGTGTTCGGACCCGATGAAGAACATGGTGACGCCGAGCGCCTTCAGATCAGGCACCCAGGACGTGTTGGGGGCGAAGGTGACCAGGCATTTGCCGTGCTTCCTGGCCGCCTTGCCGACCTTGCCGATCGCGTCGCGCACCTCGGGCGCCGCGGAGTCGGTCTTGCCGAAGCACACCGCAAGATCCGCCGGTCCCACAAACAGGCCATCGAGCCCCTCGACCGCGGCGATGTCGTCAATGGCGTCGACGGCCTCGGGCTCCTCGATCTGCCCGATCACGACGGTCTCCGCCCTACACTTCGCAAGGATGTCCGCCATGGGACGCGTCGCGTAACCCGCCCAACGGGTCGATCCGGCGAAACCGCGTCCGCCATGTCCGAAACGCGCCGCCTGCGCAACGACCTTCGCCTTCTCGACCGTATCAACATGGGGCACGATGACACCGACGGCGCCGGAATCGAGCGCCGTCAATATGGCCGACGCGCTGCCGTCAGGAACCCGTACCAGCGCCGGAAATCCGAGTGCCCGCGCAACGCCAAGGCAGGCGTCCATCGACACACGGTCGAACGGCGCATGCTCGGCATCGAGCGCGACACAGTCCATGCCGGACAACGCCAGCACCTCGACAAGCTGGAGGGCGGGCGTCTTCAGAAACGTGCTGGAAAGCACGTCCCCGCGCAACATGCGGTCGCGCAGCAATTCGGTTGTCATCAAATATCCTCCGCGGAGTTCGTTGTTTAGGATCCGTTCTTGAGGGCGTCCAGATTGAAGATGCAGTCCTCCCTCAGGCGGCCGTCAAAGCAGTCCAGGATGTTCTGGGCGGTCATGCGGGCCATTTCCTGAATGGAGAGGTGGGATGCGGCAGCGTTATGGGGCGTGAGCACAGCATTCGGGCATGCGAACAACGGGTGGTCACCCGGCGGTTCTTCGCCGAATACGTCGATACCCGCCCCTTTCAGCGCGCCGCTGTTCAGGGCCGAAACCAGCGCCGCCTCGTCGACGACGCCGCCGCGCGCGCAGTTGATCAGGATCGACCCGGGCTTCATGGCTGCAAGTTCGTCGGCGCCGATCAGATGCCGCGTGCTCGCGTCGAGCGGGACGTGCATCGTTACGAAATCCGCGTCGGCGAGTTCACTGTGGAAATCCTCCACACCACGACATCCCATTTCGTCCGCAAGGCCCGCGTCGAGCGCGATGTCGGCAACCACCACGTCCATGCCGAACGCCTTGCAAAGCGGCGCGACCCGGCGTCCGATCCGCCCGAAACCGACGATCAGCGCCTTGGCGCCATAAAGATCGTTGGCGCGAAAACCGTCGCGCTTCTGCCAGTCCCCGTCCCGCACCACGGCGTCGAGTTCGGAAAGCTGCCGGGCCACGGCGAGCATCAGCATGAGGGTATGCTCGGCAACGGACCGCGCGTTTGCGCCGGACGCGATCGCGACCGGAATGTTACGCGCGCTGAGGTGGTCCACGGCGACGCGGTCGCAGCCCACGCCGTGACGGGAGACGACCTGAAGCGCATTGGCCTTGCTCAATATGTCTTCCGTCAGGTACGCCGCCCGGACGGCGATACCGTGTACGCCGCTCATGGCGTCTGACAGAGTGTCAGGACTGACATCGTCCAGGTGAACGAGGTCGATATCGGCCCGTGCCTGAAGAAGACCGAGACCCGCTTCGTGAATCGGCTCGGTTACGAGTACACGTTTCATGGATTGGCTGCTCCCTTTCTACTGGGTCGTCGCAGGTTGATCCTGCGTTTCAAAGAACTTGTTCCGCACCGCCGACTGGCTCTCGTAGATCGAGCCGGACTTCAATGGTTCAGGATATGGCAGCCGCACGGGAGCGGGAACGATGCGCGGCGCATTGGTCGCCTCGCCCGCAATGATCGTCTTTTCGTACTCCTCCCAGCTGCCAATGCGATCCATGCCGCGAAGGTCCCATGCATCGGCCGCGGCGATCTGGAACAACAGGAGCCTGCGGTCGCGACCCGAAACGTTCGGGCCGGACGCGTGCAGCGTGCGGGCATGGTGGAAACTGCATGACCCGGCCTTGCCGGTGATCGCAACCGCCTTGTCGAAATCGATGTCGGACCTCTCGGGGTCGATGGCACCGACGAACCGCCCGTCCTGATGGTGATCAAATGTCGGTCCGGTCTGCGACGCCGGGATACACAGCAGCGGGCCGTTTTCCTCTTTCATATCGTCGAGCATGACGCCCACCGCGAGCACATCGTCATTGGTGTGCGGATAAAACGCCCAGTCCTGATGCCACTCCACCGGCGAACCGAACCCCGCCGACTTGAGGTTGATCTTGGAGCCATGCAATCGCAGGTTCGGCCCGATCAGCGCCGTCAGGGACGCGATCAGCCGGGGATGGTGAAGCATCTTGTCGAACGTCGGGTGATTTGCCGCCGGATCCTTGATGCGGCGCACGCGCGGATTGTCCGGCGTATGGCTCGGCTCAAGGTCGATGACGGCGGTGTGGTCGGTCAGACCGCGGGCGCTTTCGACGAGTTCGTCCAACGCGGCGCACATTTCCTGAACGTCATCGGCGGAATAGATGTCCTCGACGATGATGAAGCCGTCTTCTCTGTACGCAGCAGTTTTCGCGTCGCTGATGACAGTCTCGGGTTCAATTGGGTTCATGTGGGAGATGACTCCGTTTACGGCGCAGGGACCCGCGCGCTTATAGAAAATACCCCGGGTTGAGGTCCCGGATGTCGTCGATAACCGCCAGCGATTTGCCGAGATGCTGGCGGACCCCGGCCTCGGCGGCCGCCGCATCGCGTTTATCGAGCGCGGCAAGGATGACCTCGTGCTCCTTGACGACCGTTTCCCGGCGCTCATGATCGCGCAGATACAAACCGCGGATACGGTCGTAGTGACCGCGCTTGCTCTCAAGCAGTCTTGTCAGGCCCTGCACGCCGGCAAGCTGGAACATGGCATCGTGGAACCGGTTGTCCGCCTGCTTGAAGGCCGTCTCCTTGCCGGATTTGAGCTCGGTGATCTGCCGGTCCATCCATGCGCGCAGCTCCGCCATGCCGTCCGCGTCGATCGTCTCCACAAGAACGCGCTGCACCTCGATCTCCACGGCCAGCCGCAGGAAATGCACCTCGCGTGCGTGCTGCACGTCGATCAGCGAGACCATGGTGCCGGACTGGGGAAAGATGTCGACCAGCCCTTCGTCAGCGAGCCGCAGCAGCGCTTCACGCACCGGCGTCTGGCTCAGACTGAAGTCGGCCGCGATCTTGCTTTTGGCGATCGGCGTCCCGGGCGGCAGCTTCAGGTTGATGATCTGATGGCGCAGATGGTCATAGACCTGCTGGACGGCCGAAACCCCGCGTTCGCGCCGCGCCGGCACCAGTTCAGCTCCCGCAGCTTCGGGTGGTGGGCTTTCGTCCATGTTCTTCCCTGCTGGTCGCACCGGCCCGAAAGACGCGCCAACACGACCCATTTCCCCGCAATCGCCAGGCCCGATCGAAGAAAGACCTTGACTAAAATACTAATATATTAGTTACTTCAAGGGCATTTCGTCAAACTTATGTTCGGGAGGGGACATTCGTGTTCAAGAAAGCATTGCTTGCGCTGTCAGTCGGCGCACTGCTCCTTGCGTCCGTCGCGCATGATGCGACCGCCAAGGAGC
>JANQLP010000203.1 GCA_028280515.1 Hyphomicrobiales bacterium | reverse complement strand
CGACGCCGACCGAGCGGACATCGTCGCCTACTTGAAACACATCTCGAATGAACGCGGCCTCACAACCGACTGAAGAGGCAATTTGAAGCTAAGGAGTTAAGCGGTTTTTCGCTCAAGCCGTTTTCTTGGGTGGTCTTTTCGCCGGCCGCACGCCCCGCACGAGCTTTGCCCGTGCTTGAGCTTCGGTCTAAATGCCGTCTCCCCGGCGCCTCTTCTATGCAGCCGCGGTCTGTTCTACCTGCTGACGAGATATCAACATGGCTTTCAGCAGATCCGCGGCAAAAGCTCTCCCGTGGGCATATCGAGTATTCTTTGTCCACCGATCGGTGTTTGGATCGTCACCAGACCGCCCTCCCCATCCGTCACCCGCCCGATAACCGAGGCGGTTTCATTTCTCGTCTTGAGTATATCCAGTGCCCGTTCCTCGTCTTTTTTCGCGACGATGGCGACGAAGCGGCCTTCACACGCGACCTGCAAAGCATCCAGCCCGAGGACCTCGCAGGCGCCGCGCACGCCTTCCGAAACGGGAATATCGCGCTCGACCACATCGAATTGCAGGCTGGAGCCCTTCGCCAGCTCGTTCAACACGGCGCACAGCCCGCCGCGCGTCGCATCGCGCATGCAATGGATGTCTGTGCCCCCGGACAACATTGCGTGCACCGCATCCCACAACGGCGCGCAGTCGCTTTCGATCGAGGTGACGAAGGCCAGCCCCTCGCGCTCGCCCAGCACCGCCAGACCGTGCCGCCCGATATCGCCGCTGACGAGTATGGCGTCACCCGTGGTGATGCGTTCCGGCGCAACCAGAACCTCGTGCTCGATGCGCCCGACGCCGGCGGTGTTGATGTATATGCCGTCGCCGTGTCCGCGTTCGACGACCTTGGTGTCGCCGGTGACGATGGACACGCCGGCGGCGTCCGCCGCCACGCGCATGGACCGTACCACGCGCCACAGGGTTTCGGTTTCAAGCCCTTCTTCAAGAATGAAAGAAGCCGTCAGGAACAGCGGTTTCGCGCCGCACATCGCCAGATCATTGACGGTGCCGTTGACGGCGAGCGCCCCGATATCCCCGCCGGGGAAGAACAACGGCCGCACGACGTAGCTGTCCGTCGTCATCACGCTGCGCCCGTGCAGCAGCTCCAGCACCGCGCCGTCATGGCCACCGCGCAGCACGGGGTTGTCGAACGCTGCGATGAATACTTCTTCGATCAACTGCTGCATCAGCCGCCCGCCGCCGCCATGCGCCAGTCTGATCCGCGGGTGTTCGTTGAGGGGCAGCGGACATGTCGGTTCAATCGCCCCGGCTTCCTTCATGCCGCCTTCTCCCGGCGATAGCGGAAATAGGCGGCGCACGCGCCTTCTCCGGAAACCATCGTCGCGCCGAGCGGATGGTCGGGCGTGCATTCCTTGCCGAAGGCCGGACAATCGGCGGGCTTCTTGAGCCCCTGCAGCACGAGGCCGCTGATACACGCTGCAGGCGCCGCAACCTTGGCATTCGCAAGACCGAAGCGTTGTTCCGCGTCGAAGCCTTCGTATTCCGGCGTCAGCGCCCAGCCGCTTTCGGCGATCTCCCCGATGCCGCGCCATTCGCGCGGTACGACGCGAAACACCTTCCTGAGCAACGCCTGCGCCTGTGTATTGCCGCCGTCGCGCACGGCCCGGTCGTACTGGTTTTCGACCGCCGCGCGACCATCCTCCAGTTGCCGAACGCACATATAGATGCCTTGCAGGATATCCAGCGGCTCGAACCCCGTGACGACAATCGGCACGTCGTATCTGTCGGCCAGTGGCGCATAGGCCCCCGTTCCCATGACGGTGCAGACATGCCCGGCCGCGAGAAAGCCCTGAACGCGGTTGTCGGGTGCCGACAGGATCGCCTCGATTGCGGGCGGGACGAGGACGTGGGAAACGAGGATAGAGAAATTCTCCAGCCGACGGAATTTCGCCATGTGCACGGCCATTGCGTTGGCGGGCGCGGTGGTTTCAAAGCCGACGGCGAAAAACACGATCTGTTTGTCCGGATTGTCCGCGGCGATCTTCACGGCATCGAGCGGCGTATAGAGGATACGCACGTCGCCGCCTTCCGCCCGCACGCTCAACAGGTCGGTCCGCGAGCCCGGCACGCGCAGCATGTCGCCAAAGGAGCAAAAGATAACATCGTCCCGCGCCGCGATATCGAGCGCCTTGTCGATCATCGCCAGCGGCGTGACGCAGACCGGGCAGCCGGGACCGTGCACGAGCTCGACGTCCTCCGGCAGCAAATCCTGTATGCCGAAACGCACGATGGCGTGCGTCTGGCCGCCGCAAACCTCCATGATCGTCCAATGCCGCGTGACGGTTTCGCGGATCGCTTGCACGTATTTCCTGGCGGCCTCCGGATCGCGGAATTCGTCGACGTATTTCATTCGATTTCCTCCAGGTAGCCGAGGGTGCGTGCCGCCGCGTCTTCACACAGCACACTGATCGCGACGCCGGCATGGACCAACACGTAGTCCCCTGCAACGGCTTCGGGTACGAAGGCGAGGCTGGCCTCGCGCACCGCGTCACCAAAGCGCACCTGCCCGCTCCGGCTAAGCGCATCGTCACCCCTGATGCTGATGATCTGCCCCGGTACGGCGAGACACATGGTTCCGATCCTCTTCCTCGTTACTGCGCGTGCGCCATCGCCATGACCTGTCCGAGCGCCAGCCCGCCGTCATTCGGCGGCACTTGACGATGCGTGTGAACCGCAAAGCCGGACTGTTCCAGGGCCTCGGCGGCATGATCGAGCAGCAGCGCGTTCTGAAAACAGCCCCCGGTCAGCAGCACCGTTTCCTCGCCAACGCATTTCGCGGCCGCCAGGATCATGGCCGCCAGCGTCGCGTGGAACTTGCCGGATATCTCGCCGGGCTCGGCCCCGGTGTCGAGATCGGCGAGTATCGCACGCAGCATCGGCCGCCAGTCGACGATCCCGTCTTCGATGTTGAAATCATAGAGAGCGGTCGCGTCCGGTTCGGCGGCGAATTCCAGCGCCATCGCCGCCTGTCCCTCGAACCCGTTTTCCGCGCAAACGCCGGTCAGCGCGGCGACGGCGTCGAAGATACGCCCGGCGCTGCTCGTCTGCAGACAGTTGATGCGCTTGTTCAGCGCGGCTTTCATCAGCCGTGCAGTCTCTCCCGGCAAGCCGATATCGCGGCCGAACGCGTCCTCGCCGTCCATCGCATACAGCATGCCGAGCGCGGCACGTTTCGGATCCAGCGCCGCGGCATCCCCGCCCGGCAGCGGGAACGGCAGGAAATGCAGCACGCGCTCGTACCCGCCGGGTTCGATCTTCAAGAACTCCCCGCCCCAGACCGTGTTGTCCGTGCCGTAGCCGGCGCCGTCCCATGCGACGGCAAGACAGGGCGGCGTCACGCCGTTTTCGGCCATGCAGGACAGCGCGTGGGCGTGATGGTGCTGCACGGCGACGGCATTGCCGCCGCGTTCTGCCGCCATCCGGGTCGAGCCGTAATCGGGATGCAGATCGTGAACGACGGTCTGCGGTTCGGCCTTGTACAGGCGGCACAACAGATCGGCTGCCGCGTGGTGGGCCGTGCAGGCCTCCGGCGTGTCGAGGTCGCCGATATGCGGTGACAGGAAAACCCGGTTGCGCACGGCCAGCGCCACCGTGTTTTTGAGGTGCCCGCCGACGGCAAGCACCGGTGCGGCGAAGCTGTGCGTCACCACGACCGGCAGCGGCGCATAGCCGCGCGCGCGGCGCAGCACTCTCGCGCGCCCGCGCATGACACGGACGATTGAGTCGTCGCAGCGCCCCGATATGGGCCGGTCATGGACCAGGAAGATGTCGGCAATGCCACTCAGTGCGTCGACGGCCTCGTCTTCGTCCGTGCAGATCGGCTCGTCGGCGCGGTTGCCGCTTGTCGCGACGACCGGGAAGCCGAGTTCGGACAGCAGCAGATGATGCAGTGGCGTGTAGGGCAGCATGACGCCGAGATTCGGATTGCCGGGCGCGACATTTTCCGCAACGGCGGGGAGGGTGTTTCCGGGCAGCAAGACGATGGGCGCCGTCGCCGATGACAGCAGCTTCCGTTCTTTTGGCAGGATCATGCGGCCGGCCTGCGCCATGTTCAGCGACGGGTACATCACGGCGAAGGGCTTGACCGGGCGGACCTTGCGGCGGCGCAGGGCGGCAACGGCCTCTGCATTGCGCGCATCGCAGAGCAGATGAAATCCGCCCAACCCCTTCAGCGCCAGTATCTTGCCGTCGCGCACCGCCTGCGCCGCTTTCATCAACGCCTCATCGCGCCGTGCCGTCGTTCTGCCCTTTGCGTCGCGCAGTTCGAGCTGCGGACCGCAGTCCGGGCAGGCGATCGGCTGGGCATGATGTCTGCGGTCCTCGGGATTTTCGTATTCGTGGCGGCATGCCTCGCACATCTCGAACTCCGCCATCGTCGTGTTCGGCCGGTCATAAGGCAGCGCCGTGATGATCGAAAAGCGTGGCCCGCAGTTGGTGCAGTTTATGAAGGGGTAGCGGTAGCGCCGGTCGGATGGGTCGTTCATTTCGCGCAGACAATCATCGCAGACAGCGAGGTCGGGCAGCATCAGAGCCGTCGTCTCTTCCCCCGTCTCGCTCGGCCGGATGATAAAGTCCTGCCCGCCGTTCGCGGTCAGCGGCGTGTTGTCGAACTTCAGGAAGCGCGCCTGCGGCGGTTTACGTTCCTGCAATGCTTTTTTGAAAGCCGCCAGAGACGTGTCCCCGCCCTCTATCTCGATGACCACGCCTGCCGGCGTGTTCTGCACGTATCCCGTCAGCCCGAGTTCCTGCGCGAGGCGAAAGACGAACGGACGCAATCCGACGCCTTGCACCGTGCCTTCGACGGTCAGGCGTTCGCGTTTCGCGTCATCGTCCGGCTTCTGCGCTATGAGCTCGGCGGACAAGGGATCAGGCCACGATATCGACGCTTTCGAGCAGGATGTCCTGCGCGTTCGGGTCGTGTTCGTCGTCGCATTGTTCGACGTCGAGCGCTGCACCCGCAGCGACCGTACCGGCAATGGCTTCCTCGAAATGCTCCCGGAAATGGTCGGGCGTGATGTGCGACAGCGCACCAAGCCTGACCTTCACGGCGGTGACCTTGTCGGCATCGGCATCCTTCGCAAGCTGCTCGATCTTGCGCAGCAGATCGGCCATCAGTGAAAACTCATGCATGAATACTCTTCCGTGATTTCAGGGCGTTCAAAACTTCAGCGACTACGGCGTCCTTCGCCTCAGACAGCGCCGGCGACAACCCTTCACCGGCATCGAAGTTCTCGCCCTCCACCCCGATGAACCGGATATCCCGCGGCAGCTTGCCCAGCGCCCGGGCAAGCTCCACCGCTTGCGGCACCCCGAACGCGTGGGTGGAATACAAATTGAACTCTTCCGGCAGCATTTTCTGTGCAAGATCGAACCGGAAGATTTCACCTGCCTCCGCGCCGGAGGACACCGCATCGATCAGGATGACGTCTTCATGGCCCCGCCAGCACGCGATCAGCCCGGCGGGCTCTCCGTCATGCTCGATACAGGTCACGCCTTGCGGCACTCGTCCGGTCAGCTCGCCCGCCACGATACAGCCGAACGCGTCGTCGCCGCGATAGCGATTGCCAATGCCGAGGATGAGGACGGGCGCGTCGGTCATCCGCGGTCGACCTCCAGCTTGAGAAAGTGCGTGGCGCAGGAAATGCACGGGTCGTAATTGCGGATCGCCTGTTCGGAGACGTACTGGATTTCATCGTCCGCCTTGTCGAGGCAGGTCGGGACAAACCGGCGCAAGTCGTCCTCGATCATTTTCTGGTTCTGGGAGGTCGGCGGCACGATATTGGCGTCCTTTATGACGCCGTCGTCGTCGATGGTGTAACGATGGTAAAGCAGTCCGCGCGGTGCTTCCGTCGCGGCGAAACCCGTCGCGGCTTTCGGACGAACGTCGATCGCGGATTGTTGCGGTGGGTCGTAGTCGTCAACGATGCGTAACGCTTCCGTGACGGCGTAGAGCACTTCCACGGCACGCACGGTGATACTTTGGAACGGGTTGGTGCAGACCGGGCCGAGCCCGGCCGCTTTTGCCGCATTCCGGATTTCGTCCGGCAGGCGGTCGAAATTCAGCGCATACCGCGCCATCGGCCCGACATGATAGCAATTGCCGTCCGGCTTCATCACGCAATGCAGCGCGTTGGTGTAGTCGACGTGCTGTTCCTCGAAATGGTCGTCATAGTCGGACACGTCGATATCCAGCCCCTTGTTCGACACGACACGCCCCTCGTTCATCGGGTATTCGTCTTCATGCCGCAGTGCGACGAAGGTGTAGTCCTGGTTGAATTCCGGGAAGTCGAGTGTCGCGGTCCATTTCACCGTTTCCAGCGCCAGCTCGCGGGCGTGCAGCAGTTCTTCCCGCAACGCCGACAGTTCGCTTCTCGCCGGGACCCGGTAAAACCCGCCGACACGGGCGTTGACCGGGTGGATTTCCCGCCCGCCCATCAGACTAACGATATCGTTGCCTGTCTTCTTCAGCGCGAGCCCGCGTTCGACGGCTTCCGGGTGGTCCTTCGCCATCTCGACGGCGCTCGGATAGCCGAGGAAATCCGGCGCATGCAGCATGTGGATATGAAGCGTATGGCTGGAGATCCATTCGCCGCAGTAGAACAGCCGGCGCAGCTCGCGCAGCGCGCCGTCGACGCGCACGCCGCAGGCATTCTCCATCGCGTGAATTGCGCTCATCTGGTAGGCGATGGGGCAGATACCGCAGATGCGTGCGGTAATGTCCGGTGCCTCCGTGAAATCGCGTCCACGCAGCAGCCCTTCGAAAAACCGCGGCGGCTCGAATATCTTGAGCTTGACGTCTTCAAGGACGTTGTCCCGAACTTTGATGTACATCGCGCCTTCGCCTTCGACGCGGGCGAGATAGTCGACCTTGATCGTGCGCGTGCCGCCGCCGTGTGGATCACTCATATGTTTTCTCTCCCGTGGCGGTCACCTTCGTGCCTGAATTCGGGCGCCTCCGAGTTGTACGTCCTGAACATGCGCCGCAGTTCGTCCGCCGACACGCCGAGATCGTGCATCCAAGCCGCCAGCGAGGACGTGTTCGGCGTTTCCATCGGCCCGTAACAGCCGTAACAGCCGCGGTTGTAGGCCGGGCAGATCGCGCCGCACCCGGCCTGGGTCACGGGCCCCATGCAGTGCGTGCCATGCGCCACCATGATGCAGACGGTGCCGCGTTTCTTGCATTCGATGCAGACGCTGTTCGGCGACACGTTCGGTTTGCGTTCATTCAAGAACGCGTTGATGACTTCCAGCAGCTGGTTCTTGTTGATGGGGCAGCCGCGCAATTCAAAATCGACATTCACATGGGCGGATATCGGCGTCGACGTGTCCAGCGTGCTGATGTACTCCGGGCTGGCGTAGACGATATCCATGAACTCCCGCACGTCTGTGAAGTTGCGCAAAGCCTGAATGCCGCCCGCGGTGGCGCAAGCGCCAATCGTGACAAGGAATTTCGACTGCCGACGGACCTCCTGAATTCTGTCACGGTCGTGCGGCGTGGTGATTGAGCCCTCCACCAGGGACAGATCGTAGGGCCCGTCCAGCACCGCGCGGCTGGCTTCCGGGAAATTGGCGATGGTGATGTGATCGGCGACGGCCAGCAGTTCGTCCTCGCAATCCAGCAGGCTGAGTTGGCACCCGTCGCAGGATGCGAACTTCCAGACCGCGAGTTTCGGTTTGTCGGTCATCACACGTCTCTCGTCCTGAAAAGCCGTTGGACGCGGTCGAATGCGAACACCGGCCCGTCGGCGCATACGAAGAACGGTCCGTACTGGCAGCGCCCGCACATTTTGACCGCGCATTTCATATTGCGTTCCATCGACACATGGATGTTTTCGGCAGCGACGCCCCGATCGAGCAGCGCGTAGGCCGAAAAGCGCATCATGATCTCCGGCCCGCAGATCAGCGCGGATGTCCTGCCCGGATCGACGTCGCGACCTTTCAGCAGTTCGGTGACGACGCCAACCTTCCCCGGCCAGTCGCGGCCAGCGGTATCGACCGTGACGTCGACGTCGATCAACGCCTCGTCACGCCAGTCAGCCAGCTCTTGCGGAAAAACGATGCGGTCCGGCTGACGCGTGCCATAGAGAAGTGCGATGTCGCCGTAATCGTTTCGATCGTGCAGCAGGCGATAGATCGACGGCCGCAGCGGGGCGAGGCCGAGCCCGCCGGCCATGACAATCACGTCGCGCCCTTTTGCCGCCTCGACCGGCCAGGCGCTGCCGAACGGACCCCGCAGGCCGATGACCGCGCCCGGCTTCACGGCGCACAGCGCCTGCGTGACCGAGCCGACGGCCATGACGGTGAAGGTCAGCTCGCCTGACTTTACCGGGTCGCCGCTGACCGAGATCGGCACTTCGCCGTGTCCGAAGACATAGACCATGTAGAACTGCCCCGGCGCGAAAGCGGCGTCGCCTCCGGCGCCGTCCGGCGCCACGCGCATGGTCATGCAGCCCGGGATTTCCTCCGCGATGTCCAGCACGCGGAAGGGATGCGGACGCATGGAAGACCGCATCTCAGCCCGAGGCTGCATCCGTCGTCCGCCCGTTCGCATAGACGTCCAGCATCTGTCGCCGCGCCGCCTGCAGGCGGTCCAGCATGACCTGCGCAAAACGCGTCATCAGTTGGTACCCCAGCTCGTGGTCGGCCTCTGCCTTGCCGCGCAAACATTCTCCATCGAGCGCCAAGGCGGACACGTTCGTCAGAGCAATCGAATCGAAACCGTTGCGATGGGGCGGAAACAGCCATGAATAGCCCGTGATCCCGCCCGCGCCGACGCGTGCGACGGACAACGGCCCTGCCGCCGGGATATCGCTTTCGACCGCGACTTCCCCGTCGCGGATCAGATAAAACGTGACGGCCTCATCTCCTTCACGCAGCAGAAACTCACCGGGCTTGAAATGCACAAGCTTGCCGCATCCTGCCATGGTTTCGAGATGATCGTCTGACATCCTCTCGAAAAACGGGTTCTCGGCGAGCAGCGTGCGGATACCCTTGATTTCGACCATCTTCGGCCTCCTAGTCCTTTTCACGCTCGCGGATCAGGCGGACTTCCTCGGTCAAGTCGATGCCGACCGGGCACCATGTGATGCAGCGCCCGCAGCCGACACACCCCGACGTGGCGAATTGGTCCTGCCATGTCGCGAGCTTGTGAACCAGCCACTGCCTGTACCTTGAACGCGTCGTCGGCCGCACACTGCCGCCGTGAATGTAGGAAAAATCCATCGTGAAGCAGGAATCCCATTCGCGCCAGCGCTCGGCGTGATCGCCGGTCAGGTCGGTCACGTCCTCGACCTTCGAACAGAAGCAGGTCGGGCAGGCCATGGTGCAATTGCCGCAGGCAAGGCAGCGTTTTTCGAGCGCGTCCCAGCGTTCGTTGTCGTAGTTGCGGTAAAGCAGCTCCTTGACGCCGGAAACGTCGATCTTGCGCCCCATCTGTTGCTCAGCGCGCGCCGTGCATTCCAGGGCGGCGGCGACATTGTCCTTGTCCGCCTCCGTGTGCGGGACTTCGGCCAGCAGCGAGAACCCGGCGGTGCTGCCGGGCTCGGCGACGAAATAATGATCGTCGCCGTCCAGCACCTCGGTCAGAGCGAGATCGAAGCCGCCTTGCGCGCGCGGACCGGTGTTCATGGACGTGCAGAAGCAGGTCGTCGCCGCCTGTCCGCAATTGACGACGATGACAAGCGCCTTGCCCCGGCGACCGGCATAAAGCGGGTCCGGATGTCGGTCGCTCATGAACACCTTGTCCTGCACCTGTATTGCGTGCAGGTCACAGGCGCGCACGCCTATGAAGGCGAAAGGCTTCTCCGTATCTTCCGCTTCCTCGACCGTGAAGCCGCCGTCTTCCGTTTTCTCGCCTTGCCAGAGTTTCGACCGTGGCGGAAACAGGTATTGCTTCCATGAATGCGGGCCGTTGTTGAAGCCAAACAGCGCTTTGTCGTCGCGACGTTTCAGCCGGTATGTTCCGGCGTCCTGGTCTTCGGTCCAGCCTTCGGGCAGATCCTGAACGTGGCGCAGCTCGTCATAAACGATTGCGCCATCGCGCACGATGGGTCCCACGGGCATAAAGCCGCGGGCAATGACCGCATCGAACAGCGATTGCAGCTCGCCACGACTTACGATGAACGCCTTGCCGGTGTTAGCCATGAATGCATCTGCCTGTTCTGGAACACTGGCCGCCTCACTGTCATCGCCATCGCGCCAAGCCAACAGCGCTGCCCGGCTTTTTTCGGCAGCGCCTGACCTCCGGCGAAACAGCATTCGGCATCAAGTATCGTGATGTCCGCAGGTACGGTTGCCAACCGCGATCAGGGGCGTGACGTCTTTTTCTCCGTCATCGCCCCCAACACGAAACCCTGCAGTGTATTTTCTACCGTCACAAGGAAATGGAATTGCCGAAGATCAATGACGAAGCTTGCATATGAGCGAGCAACGCACCGGTCAGGTTTTCGCCGATTTTGCATGGTTCTTGGATGTCAGTCGGGCTGCGGAAAAACCGGTCAGGCATCCGGCGAAGTCCTGAACGCCTCCAACGAGCTGGGCCGTCAGACAGAGGATCTGCGCGGGCAGATCGACCGCTTCCTCAGTGCGATCAGAGCAGCTCGATAAAGCTGACGCTGCGTCTCGCTTTCGTGCTGATGGGCGGCGTCGGCGCGCTCGGCGCAGTGCTCGCCGGCATCGCGGCAGGGTTCGCATGGCCGCACATGTTCGCCCTCGCCGCCGCCTTCGCGCTCGGCGCCGCAGCGCTGGGCTTTGCCACTGTCTTCGGGCGCCATCCAGCTTCCGTCACCACATAAGCGGCCCCGACGCCAGCATCGGTCTCGGTGCTCTGCCGGGATGGTCGGGTAAAACAAAGCCCGCGGCTTTTGGCGACGGGCTCGATGGTTACGTGAGTTTGGCTGCGGGGGCATGCACCCTTCGTGAGCAGCATGCCTTTTCCAAGCAGCTGCATAAATCGCCAATCCAATCTATCAGAGCGCCTGAGGTGACGGTTCAGTCAGAAGCGACCGTCGGTAGCGGACCCCGCAACGACCGGAAAGAGCCCAGACTTCGAGCGCCCTCTAGCGCCGCGAATGTCCGTACACAGGGCGCGGCTATGTCTCCATGTATTCTTCCACAACGCTCCTTGCCTGTTCGCGCAGCCACGCACTCAGCGGATCGGTTCGTCGACGCTCATGCCAACACAGGCGCACCGGGACGGGAACGAGGTTGAACGGCAGGCCTGTGACCCCAAGCGAGAATCGTGCTGCGTGTAACCGCGCGACTGGGGCGGGCATTGTCGCTATCGCTCCAGTTCGCGCGACCAGATCGGGAATGGAAGCAAATCTTGGCGTCCAAGCAAATCACCTGCCGGCGGTGTCCCATGGCCGCGAGCCTCTGATCGGTATAGCCCGTTTCCTCTTCGCGGAAACCGACGGCGACATGTGTTGCCTTGAGATAAGCATTTGGCGAAACCGACGGAGATACGTCAGGACGGTGAAGGATGACGAAAGACTGCTCAAACAAGACTGATGCAACAAGACCCTTTGGAGGAGGCGAGCCAACAGAAACCGCGAGATCAACGCGTCCGTTGCCCACATCTTGCCAGAGCGATTGATGATCAACCTCTCGTGCGGGCAAGGTCAGTCCCGGGGCTTGCTCTCTGATCCGAGAGACCAGATGCGCGAATGCGATTTCATGAATATCGTCTGCAAGACCGATGGTGACCTCTTCCTTCGCTTTCACCGACAAGAACGAAGATGGGCTTGTCACTTCTGTGCGCATTTTCGGAGACACATCTCCGTTGTTCGAGAGCTAAGGTTTCGACGCCTCAACACCTCAGCCCGGAAGCGACTTCGGTTCGTGTTCGGCGAAAATGCGATTGTCTGGAAGGACCCGTGACCATGAATGCCATTTCCCATGCGACAAAGGTTCTCATCCTCGGCGGCAGCGGCTACATGGGCCGCGCCACGGCAAAGGCAGTGATCCAGCGCAGCGGAAGTGTGATCCTCGTCGGACGCAACGCTGACACGCTTTCCAAGGCCATCAACGCGCTTGGCAGTAAAGCCAAAGCAGTCGCGACTGATGCGGCTGCGGAAGGCGCGATATCAAAACTCGTGGCCGACGAGAGACCAGATCACATCGTGGTTGCCGTCTCGTCAAATGCGCGTGCATCGGACATACCGAGCACCCCCGCCAAACAGGCAAAGCTGGGCTTTGGTCGGTTTTGGACAAGCTACGCGGCAGTACAGGCGGCCACTTCGCTTCCGAGGCACGGATCCATCACACTCGTGTCTGGCTCAAGTGCCCGGACGCCAGCACCAGGGTACGGCGTGTGGAGCGCACTGCACGGTTCGATCGAAGCATTGGCCCGCGCTGCGACAATCGAACTCGCGCCGGTTCGTGTGAATGTCGTGTCGCCCGGTGGGATCGGCATGTCTCCGGACCGCCAATTGGTCCCAAGAACAGGGACAGCTGACGATATAGGCCAAGCTATCGCAGCTCTCATTTACAACCCAGCTATCACAGGTGCCGTGCTCGACGTCGATTCAGGCGAGCGCAAAGGCACCTGGTCCGGCGATTAAACACATGAAAGGATAGCCCAGTGCCTCTTAATCCATTCGACCTGACCGACCAAACGGTGGTCATTGTCGGTGCGTCTTCCGGTATTGGCGCGGCGACTGCCCGCCTGTCCTCGGAGCTTGGTGCGGACGTGATTCTGGTGAGTCGATCCATGGACAAGCTCGAAGCCGTTCGAGCCACCTTGCCCCACCCCGAGAAAGCGCGATCCATTGCGGCGGACTATTTGGATCGCGAAGGATTGGAGGACTCTTTTTCTGATGTGGGTTCGGTCCATCACATCGTTATTCCCGCTGTCGCCAACGAGAACAAGAAGCGGGGCGCTTTCACAGCCTTGTCCGTCGATACGATGCGCGCGAGCTTTGACAAGTTTTGGGGTCAGACATTTGTCGTACAGGCGCTCAGCCAACACATAATGCCAAGCGGATCTGTCACGTTGTTTGCAAGCGTAGCCGGCTTAAAGCCATCTGGCGCGGACTCCGGCCTATCCATCATGAACGGTGTCCAAGCCGCCGTGATGCAGACAGGCCGATCTTTGGCGATCGAACTTGCACCGGTGAGAGTGAACGTGCTGGCGCCAGGTGTTGTGCTGACCAATGTCTGGACGGGCGAGCAGCGAGACGACCTAAAGAGCTGGATGGAAGCGACCCTGCCTGTCCGCATCTCGGGTGAACCTGAACACATCGCTCAGGCTGCCGTATCTTTGATGACTAATCCGTACATTTCCGGCGCGGTGCTGCCCGTAGACGGTGGGTTGCACATTTCTTAGGGTTATTGACTGCAAGGACATGAAAGCAGTCACTGGAGCACACACAGCGAAAGTCTGGATTGTCCGCATAGCTGTCATTCCACTGGCCACAGCCGAATGACCGCCTTGGGACTAACTAAGCCAATTGGTCGCGCCGGTCGTTGGCAAGTCTGGGCGCTGTTGGTTGCGGGGTGATTTGAACCTGCGGGTTAAGTTGTTGATTCTTGGAGGCACGAAAAAGGCGAGCTTTTGGCTCTCCTTCACTAGCCTTTGGTTTGATTGGATTATATTGGCGGAAATTGGTTGCGGGGGCAGGATTTGAACCTGCGACCTTCAGGTTATGAGCCTGACGAGCTACCGGGCTGCTCCACCCCGCGGTAATTTTGAGCGGTTGTTTGTTTTGCCGGTCCTCGGCCTTGCGGGCTGCGGGTCGGCGGGCGGGCGGCTCGGGCCCGCGGTTGTCTTGTGCGCCGGCCTCGCGAATGCGGCGCCTGTCGGTGCCGGCTGGGAGGCGTGGTGTGACGGTGAAGAGGGAAGGTGTTCTCTGGTCTTTTTCGTTTTCTGTTCTTTGCAGGCCTGGCGGCGACCTACTCTCCCGCGCCTTAAGACGCAGTACCATCGGCGCTGAGGGTTTTCACGGCCGAGTTCGGGATGGG